>CAZFNE010000211.1:0-6140 GCA_964520335.1 uncultured Methanosarcinales archaeon
GAAGTGAAAGAATGATACAATAGAATAACAAGGGAATTTTTTCCTAAAAATACAAGAGATTTTGTTAAAACCCCGTCCTTCTGGCTAACTCTTCTGGAAAACCCAATAATGATAAATGTACCCAGTAATCCTCCAATACAGAAAATTAAGGGATTGGCATAGTTTCTTGTATTCATATCTACTCTGCCATTAATTGAGATGATGGCCCAGAGTATAGCGATTATGAAGCAATAATAAAGGAAAGTCTTGATTCTTTCAAAAGGAATGCTGTTTAACAACTCTTTATAATAACTAATTTTGCCTTGATACTGGCTTATCAGATATGCTGAAAACATGAAGACCATTGAAACACAGGCAATATCAAAACCCCAAGGAAGCAGCAAGTACTTACTGATTTTATATCCGAACACAAAGAATAAGATGACAAAAACTCCACTAATTTTCAGCCCGAATTTCTCGTGTATTCCTGCAAGGATGTATAAAAGTAAAAAAGCGCAGAATAGACTTAATAAAAACCATGATGGAATACTTAATACGTTTGTAAACATAGTCGGAGGGTTCAAAGGGGCCCCATTACCATAAATAATTCCTACAAGATAATTTACTGGAGGAGTTCCATTCAATGAATACACGTTAAGGTAAGATAACAGTATGTAAGTAGAAAAAATAATAATATTAGTTATAAAATAAGGAATTACGAGTCTTTTGAGTTTCTGGGAAATAAATTGATTGGGCTCCTGTTTATATTTACTGTAATGGTACGAATATCCACTGAGGAAAAAGAAAAGAGGCATGTTGAATGTAGAAATTACAGCCACAGCTAACGGATTAAAATTACTGTGCACAAGTATTACCAGGAGAATCCCGATGCCTTTTGCGACATCAATCCATTTTCTGTACGTCATAATGCATTCAGTAAGCTACTATTCAGTAAGCTACTGGATTTGTCTGGTAAACTGCACCCCAAAATATTATAAAAGTCTTTTATAAAAACAAAGAAGTAATCTGATGAAATCTCTAAGAACCCCCTACTCCCAGGCATTATTGATATTAATATGGTATGCAGAAAAACTTTCCAGATGTTTTTCAAGCTGTCTGGACCGGAATTCCCCTGTTCCTTTAAGGTTTTCTGCTTTTGATTTTCTAATCTGTTTTTTATTCTCAAGTTCATATAAAAAATATTATATAAACATATTTTTAATAAATAGTTTTATTAACTAGACTTTATTTATCTTTTCCAGTTTTTCTTATTATATCTGAGTTACATTTATTTATTTGTATTGTATTTCTGCTTAATTATTTAAGAATACCTCAATACTGTCTTTTTCATTCAAATTATTTTATTTATTTTTTTTATCTTTATTACGCTTTCTTCCTTTTTTTATCATATTGACTATTAAGAAAATTCCCAATATCTCAACTAATAATATAATGGATAAAATATTTCCCATGAATGTTTTAGATTCCGAAGATCCGGTAAATTTCCTAATATCTCTTATGTTTTTGAGAACTTCATATCTAATAGAGGGTTTTAATTCCATAACTGCCGTTTTATTGGTAATAGATGAAGCCTTTTTTTCGGCTGTCTTGATTTCATTGTTGATAACCCCTATGATGCCTTTACTCCTACCACTTATATCTGAGGCTGAAAACTTACTGCTATTACTGGTGTCAGTGATATAATAATTTTCAGAATAATCACTTTTATTTTCAGAATATTCAACTTCTCTTTCTGAAAACTCGTTTCCACTGCTGTAGTAAGGGCTGTCATTATCTGTATAGGTACTACTCTGGGGATCATTCCCAATCATATTCGTATTGTTTAAGGGCTCAACCTGAATTAGGTTTATAATTTCTTTTGAATCTGCACCAATTTCGTTTCTGACCTTGAGGCTCAATGTATAATTCCCTGGAGTAGTGTAGATGTGTACAGGACTTTTTGCAGTAGAAGAATTTTCATCTCCAAAATTCCATACCACATCAGTAACATTCTCCGAAAGGTCTAAAAACTCAACCCGGAGAGGAGCAGGGCCCTTTACAGTGCTTGCCCTGAATTTTGCTTCGGGAAGCATTGAAAAAGAGGGTTCCATAACAGTAATAACGGTGCAGGTCAAAGCAGTTCCATTATCGTTCATTGCGCGTAAGGTTACTGTGTAATTCCCTGGACAGAAAAAGGTGTGCGCCGGAGTTGGGCAGCTGGATTCCTTCCCGTCTCCAAAACTCCAGGTCAGAAAGTCTGCATTTTTGGAAAAATCAATGAACTGGACTGTAAGAGGCGGACTTCCACTCGTAAGATTTGCTCCAAATTTAGCTTCAGGAAAAACAGGGACTGAAGGGTCAGGAGCTTTAAGAACATCTATTGTTACAACTTTTGAATCACTGCCATTTTCATTTGAGACATTTAGATTAACTGTATAGCTGCCTTCGTCATGAAAAGTATGCAAGGCCACAGAAGAGTTTGAAGTTTCCAGGTCTCCAAAATTCCAGGACAATTCACTGAAGTTTTCTGAAAGATCAGTAAATTCAACTGTTAAAGGCGCATAGCCTGCTGTCACATTTGAAGTAAAAATCGCTCTTGGCAGCAGAGAGGGCCCAGGAACAGAATTTGTTAGAGGGCTTAAATCCACGCCTCCTGTCTGCGGGTCAATCACATATGGAGTGTCGCCAATGCCATCATTATTCTCGTCTTTTCCAGTATAATCGTTCCAGTAATTTCCAGAGGTATAATTCCAGGAATCGAACTCATCATTCAATGCATTGTTTGTATTATTAAAATAATTTCCATGGATTACATTATCCTGAGAACTGAGTAATTTAATGCCGTATTTGGTATTTGAGGATATCCTGTTCGTGCTTAAAGTATTATTCTCTGATCTGGATAGACAGATTCCTATTTCATTATTTGTGATATAATTTCCCTTGATTATGCAATTCTGGGCGTCTTTAAGGTAGATTCCGCAATTACTATTAATTA
This sequence comes from uncultured Methanosarcinales archaeon, assembly GCA_964520335.1. Taxonomy (GTDB): domain Archaea; phylum Halobacteriota; class Methanosarcinia; order Methanosarcinales; family Methanosarcinaceae; genus Methanosarcina. The sequence goes on from CAZFNE010000211.1 coordinate 2,975, forward strand.
TCGAAATCCCGCTTATTGTCACATTACTTGCAACTACTTCAAATCCACTTTTCCCCTTATTATCTGAACCGACTATTGTATCTTCAGGATTTTTTGATTCTGATACAATTGTAAGATTACCCTGATATAACTGGATACTTTCATTGTATTTTCCTGGTTTAATAAAAATAGTGTCACCTGGAGATGCTCTGTCTACAGCATCCTGGATTGACTCGGCTGGGGATACATAGATGCTTTGTGCAGCTCCTGTTTTTGCCATTATGACCAGAGCCAGGAATATTCCCAATAAACAGATCCATCTAAGAATTTGAATTTTTGTCATTTTAACCCGCGTATCGATCCAGGAATTAAGGATAATTTTTTATGAGGATAAGATATAAAATTATTGTTTTAACGAAATATTAAGGGAAAGAAATTAAAATTTGGGTAATAAAGAAATTTAAATTGAAATAGGCTAATAATCGCAATACTTAGAATGTGCTAAGAGTTTATTTATAGATATAGTTTATTATAAAAATAAATGAGTGTTCTTTATTACATAAATTTAAATGTAAGGCCGCCAGAGGAATTTAAAGGATAAAATTCCAGGTTTAATCTTCTATTTTGAGATTATTTTCCCTTTAAACATTTCTTGCCCGGGAAGAAATTTCAGTTTTCATATGGTTTTGACAACCTAAAATTTGAAAGACTAGAAACTTAGCAAGACTTTAAAGAGTTTCAGCCAAATTATTTTTTTGAAATCTCAAGTACTATTCCTGCAGACTTTTTATAATTAAATGCTATTTTTATTTATTGGACAAAGAAAAATCGGAATGATAATGTATATTAATTATAATTAGCAATGGTTCTGGAAGAAAAATCTCCTTTCAAAAAAAGCTTGAGCCTTAAGAACACAAAGGTTTTTAAGTAAACCCTAAGTTAATCTTGAAAAATTTAGTTAAAGAAGGTGTGTCATGCAGGAAAAAATCAAAGAAATTGCAGCACGAGTACATGAATTGAGAGAACTTTCAGAAATCTCTATTCAGGAAATGGCAGATTATCTGGAGGTTTCAAATGAAACTTACCAGAATTATGAAAATGGAACCGAAGACATTCCGGCAAGTATTCTTTTTGAGATTGCCCATAAACTTCATATTGACATGGCAACCCTCCTGACAGGAGAAGAGCCACGCATGAATATCTTCACGGTTACCCGAAATGGGAAAGGAGTGAGTGTGGAGAGAAGAAAACAATATAAATACCAGAACCTTGCTGAAAAATTCATCCATAAAAAAGCTGAGTTTTTCATAGTTTCCGTCGAACCCAAATCTCAGGAATCAAGACCTGATACTAACTCTCACCCTGGGCAGGAATTCAATTATGTGCTTGAAGGAGCCCTGAAAGTCTATATCCATAATAATGAAATCGTGCTGAAGGAAGGAGACTCCATTTATTTTGACTCCAATTATGAACACGCTATGGAAGCCCTCGAAGGAAGGCCTGCCAAGTTCCTGGCTGTCATCTTATGAACTTCATTCATCGTGTTCCACTTAACTAACAACCAAAAGAAACTCCTGATTAAAAAATATAAATTAAAGTTTAAACCCCAAGCTTAATCATAGTTTCAATGTAAGCTACTAAAACCTGGTAATGTAAAAAACAACGTATAGCTTTAAAGACCAGTTGAGATTTATGAGGAAAATGAGTCCTTTATAAATGAGTCTTTTATATATATCTTTATAAAAAATTAATATAACCAATATAATAGAACTAATATATTTAATAAAATTAAACATAAATCCGGTCTTCAAGCTGTTAAAATAATTGAAAAATAAAATTCCAAAGATAAAACGGGTGTCCAGAATGACTTCCTTGCTAAGCAAATATGTTTCTCAGACTGATTTTGACTCTTATGAAGATTTTGCAAAAAATTTCAAAATCCTTGTCCCCGAAAATTTTAATTTTGCCTATGATATTGTGGATGTTTATGCACGGGATTCTCCTGAAAAAATTGCCATGATCTGGTGTGACGATTTTGGAGAGGAGAGAACCTTCACTTTTAAAGACCTTAAGCATTATAGCGATAAAGCCGCAAATTTCTTTGTAAAACATGGGATAAAGAAAGGCGATTACGTAATGCTTACCTTAAAAAGCAGGTACGAGTTCTGGTACTGTATACTTGGGCTGCATAAACTAGGAGCTATTGCCGTACCTGCAACCCATATGCTCAAAACCCGGGATATTGTATACCGGATAGAAAAAGCCGGTTTGAAAATGATAGTCTGTATTTCTGAAGACGAGGTGCCTGAGCAAGTGGATGAAGCTCATTCCCAGTTCGAAAACTTCCCTCTTAAAAAAGTAGTTGTCGGAAATAAAATCAGGGAAGGCTGGATCGATTTCAGGAAAGAACTTGAGGAAATCTCTCCAGACTTTGAGCGCCCGGCGGGGGAAAGTGCTACCAGAAATGAAGATATTTCCCTGGTTTATTTTTCTTCGGGAACAGCAGGCTTTCCAAAAATGGTTGAACATGATTATACATATCCTCTCGGACATATCCTTACAGCAAAATACTGGCAAAACGTCGAAGATAACGGGCTGCATTATACAGTTGCAGACAGCGGCTGGGGGAAATGTGTCTGGGGGAAAATCTATGGGCAGTGGATAGCCGGTTGCGCTGTTTTTGTTTACGATTATGACAGGTTTGAAGCTAAAAATATGCTTGAAAAAGCCTCAAAATTCGGAGTTACAACCTTTTGTGCCCCTCCTACAATCTACCGCTTCCTGATAAAGGAAGACTTAACAAAGTATAATTTCGGGACCCTAAACTATGCAGTTGTTGCAGGCGAACCTCTGAACCCTGAGGTTTTCAACAGGTTCCTGAAGTTTACAGGTATTAAGCTTATGGAAGGCTTCGGACAGACGGAAACCGTAGTAGCTATAGCAACTTACCCCTGGATGGAACCCAAGCCAGGTTCAATCGGAAAACCCTCTCCAGGCTACAAGATTGAGCTTATGGATAAAGATGGCAGGCTCTGTGAAGTTGGAGAAGAGGGAGAAATTGTAATCAACACTAAAGAAGAAAAACCTCCAGGGCTCTTTGTGCATTACGGAAAAGACCCTGAAAAAACAAAGGAAGCCTGGCATGACGGCTATTACCACACAGGAGACATGGCCTGGATGGATGAAG
>CAZFNE010000212.1:0-6109 GCA_964520335.1 uncultured Methanosarcinales archaeon
GAATTCCATGTGCACACTGGATTGTGCCGCTGCCCACATTAATAGGGGTGCAGTAAATAAAATCACAATTAAGGGAATGGATAGCTGCAGCCGAACCAATAACATCCGCAAGGGCATCACTCTGCCCAACCTCATGAAAGTGAAGCTTCTCAAGATCAGCCTGCCCATGAACTGCAGCTTCGGCTTCTGCCATTTTCAAAAATATATCAAGAGCGCTTTTTTCCACCTGAGCAGGTAATTTTGCGGCTTTTATTACATCAACAAGTTCAGGATAAGTGCGGATGTGTTCATTTTCCGGCACCTTAATCCGGACATCCAGAGCTTTAATTCCTTTTTTTACGGTTTCGACTATGTCTACAGATACTGGCACTGAAGCTTCTATTAAGTCCCTTACTTCTTTTTTGTCAGCTCTGAGGTCAAGGCAGCACCCAAGAATCATATCGCCTGCCGCGCCCGAAAATGGGTTAAATATCAGCGCTTTCATAAAAGGCTCCTTTCTAACTTAACTAATGTAACTTAGCTCCTGAATAGATTCTAAATAAATTCTGAATAAAATTTTGCTATTTTTGAGGAATGATTAATTATATTATTATTCCTCATGCCCGATTTTCTTTTGCCGGCCTTCCCTTCCGGCCGCAGCAATCATATTTGCAATTCTTGCTGCATATGCCCCGGCAACAAAACCTGCATCTATATTCACTACTGCCAGGGTTGAGCAGGATTGGAGCATCGCCAGCAAGGCTGCTTTTCCTTCCCCACCTGCCCCGTAACCAGTAGATACGGGAAGCCCAATAACAGGTACATCAACAAGCCCAGAGACGATTGTAGGAAGCGTACCTTCCCTGCCCGCAGCAACTACTATTGCTCCTGGCTTTTTGGCTTTTAGTTTTTGAAGCTCAGGAATTAGCCTGTGGATCCCTGCAACTCCTACATCATAAACGGTAACGGTTTCACATCCCATTTCAGAAGCAACTACCCTGGCTTCTTCTGCAGCCGGGATATCTGCTGTACCTGCTGAGATGATTCCGACCACTCCTCCGGTCTTAGGAGCAGGAGTCCCGTCATGGATAACAACTGTGCGAGCCCTACTATTCCATTCAAGTTTATCATGATCAAAAGCCTTTTTCAGGGCTCCCGCATGCTTTGAAGAGACCCGCGTAATCAGAACTCTTTTACTCTGCGTAACCATGATCCTGGCGATTTCCACAACGTCTTCAGGCTCCTTGCAATCTGCGAGAACAGCTTCAATTACTCCTGTCCTGTTTCTTCTATGAGAGTCAAGTTTTGCAATATCCGCATAAGAAACAAAACCCAATCCTCGAGCCTGCTGTTCTGCAGTTTCAAGATCCATTTTTCCATCTTTTACAGCTTTTAAGATATCAGTAAGATCCATGTCCCACCCTGCGCTAAAAAATTGATGTTTTTGAATAAGGCAACTTAGTCATAATATGCATAAAATTTTAACCGATCAACTGAGAATAACTTCATTTATTGCTTTGAAACTCTTTAGATTTTGTGCCATACTTAATGAAAGCTTGATTTTCAAAATTATTTGTCTATGCTTTAGAGAAAAGGTCAAATCTCTAAAGCCGGAAAATATATTTAGCCGAATTTAAAAATTAACATCAAAAAATGAAAATATCGTTAAATTTCTTAAGAAAACCAGATTGAAAAACTTCATTTCCTTTTTTACACTTACAATTATTCTTGCTTAAGCCTGTTTTTAAGTTTGTTTAAACTTCTATTCATGCTTCTTTTCCCATTTCATATGCCTGTTTCATTGCAGGATGTCCTTTAATTTCTCCCATTTGCCAGACGCCGGTTCCATAAATAATACCCTTTTCCTCTGCTCCTTCAAGGCAGGAAGTAAATCCCCGGAATCCTTCCAGTGTCCTTTCCATAGCCTGCTTACTTTCATCTGCTGCCGTTACAATAAAATAAAAATCCTTGTTGTTGATTTCAGTGTATTGAGAGCAGGTGCGGTCAATTAAAGTCTTCATTTGGCCATTCATTGTGTAAAAGTAAACCGGCGTCGCCATTACAATTGCATCTGCCGCGATTATTTTCTTTAAGACTTCAGCCATATCGTCTTCCTGGGGACAGTTCTTTTCCCCATTATAACAGATTCCACATCCTGTGCAATAATTGATTTTTTGATTTTTTAAGAAGATATTTTCTACACTGTGTCCGGCTGCTTGTGCTCCTAGCGCAAACTGATCGCACAACAAGTCTGAGTTTCCACTCCTTCGCGGGCTGGCAGACAGCACCAATACTTTTTTACTCATTAGTATAATCCTCTATATTTTGAATAATGTTTTGAATGCTAATACAAAGTTTTTATTCTTATTCTATGACTCCAATTTTACGCAACCATCTGGAGACTTCATTCTGAGCATTTTTCACGTCTCTACCCCGGACTGCAAGACCTTCCAGAATAGTTGACTGAGAGCAAAGTTTTGTAATATCCGCAAGACTTCTTCCCAGGCGACTTCCTTCATGAGTACAGAATGGCACAATTGTTTTTCCGGAAAAGTTATATTTAGACAAAAATGCTGCAACCGGCCTGGGAATCGTGCCCCACCAGTTAGGATAGCCAATAAAGACTATTTCGTAAGAATCAATGCCCTCAACTTCTGTTTTTAACTCGGGTAGGTATCCCGATTGCAGTTCCTGCTTTGCTTGTTCTACGACTTCGTTGTATTCACTGGAATATGGATCTACAGACTGAATTTCAAAAATATTACTCTCAATGTTTTTATGGATTTGATTGGCTATTTCGCGTGTATTGCCGGAATGTGAAAAATAAGTCACAAGAATTTTTTTGTTCATAAAATTATTCCCCCTATTTCAAGTTATTTTAAATGGCTCTTCGCTGTTTCGAGTGGGTAACTTATATTCATTTCCTAAATATTGAAGTAATATGCCCAAAATTTAGAATCATTTGTTATCGAAAATCAGATTCAAGCTCAATGTTTTTCATTTCAATCGGGCAACTGTGAAACTAATGAATTATTTTCAACCCACTCGAAACAGCGAAGAGCCTTTTAAATTTTATAATTCTCTAATTTTATTTGTAGGTTTTATTTTTTCAGAACTTCGAATTCACGCTCTTAATCCTGCTTTTTGAATACCTGTTTTGCTATTGCAACTCTTTGCTCAAAGTCAGGACCTTCCAGTTCATCCACAACGGATTTAAGAACCGTAGGTATGTCAATGTGCTGGGGGCATTTCTCAACGCACTTTCCACATTCCACACACAGCGACGCAAACTGGGGTTCTCCGAGAGCAAGAGCTCCGCAAAACCGTACGGCATACATGAACTTTTCCGCATCAGGATTGTCAGCTAATTGCAGATTATTATAATGTTCAAAACAGAGTGGAATGTTCACACCCGCCGGACAGGGCATACAGTATTGGCAACCGGTACATCCAACTTTCATCAGCTCACGATACCTGCATTCCACTCTTTTTATGAGCTGTAATTCATTTTCTGTCAATGAATCAGGATATGCTTGTTCTGCAATCCTTAGGTTCTCCTGAATATGTTCTTCCTCATTCATGCCGGAAAGGACAACCGTAACTTCTGGATGGTTCCATACCCAGCGAAGTGCCCATTCTGCAGGAGTGCGCTTTATTGGAGCTTCATCCCAAATCTCCTTTACAGCTTGAGGCACGGTTTTTGCCAGGTTCCCTCCTCGAAGAGGCTCCATAATGATTATTCCTGAGCCTTTTGAAGCTGCATACTCCAGACCTTCAGTACCTGCCTGATTCTTTTCGTCCAGGAAGTTATACTGGATTTGACAAAAATCCCAATCATAAGAGTCCACTATACGTTTGAAATCGTCAGTTAATCCGTGGAAAGAAAAGCCTGCATTAATTATGCGGCCGTCAGCTTTGGCTTTTTCAAGGAAATCATCTACTCCCAGCTTTTCAAGATTTTCCCAGAGATCACCAACAAGAGCATGGATAAGATAATAATCGATATGGTTTGTTTTGAGCTTCTCCAGTTGAGCGTTCAAGAATTTATCCATATCCTCTCGGCTTTCTATAAGCCAGGAAGGAAGTTTTGTTGCTAGTTTTACTTTTTCGCGGTATCCATCGGCAAGGGCGCGACCTAAAAATGGCTCACTCTGTTCCATGTGGTAGGGCCAGGCTGTATCAACATAGTTTACTCCATGATCGATTGCATAGCGTACCTGTTTAGTTGCTCTTTCTTCGTCTATACTGCCGTCTTCTTTTACTGGGAGGCGCATACATCCAAATCCAAGGATCGAAAGTTCGTCTCCATTTTTAGGCATTTTTCTGTACAGCATTTTTCTTTCTCCTGAATTATTAAACTATATTAGTTTTTTAACAATCACTTGATTGTCTTTTTTGGATTACTGTTCATTTCTAGGTTTGATTGACTGATCACTCATATATAAGATGAAAAAAATTAGTTATTAGCTAATCCTTTCCAGATAATCTGAAATCCATCTTCTATGAACCTATTTTTATTCTGTAACTGGTTTGAATCAAGGATCAGGTTTACGACAGTCCTGTTAGCCTGATAGAACATTGAAAGAGTCAGATCCTCAGGAAAGTCTCTGATTTCTCCTGTTTTTATTCCCTCACTTACAAGTTTGTGAAGAAAGACGTATTCCTTCATCACTTCTTCACGAGTAAATTTCGTGATATAAGGGGATGAGCAGAACTGCCCAACAAAAAGAAATTTTTCCTGATTGTCCAATCCCCAGTTAATTAAATTCGCCCAGAGTTTTTTCATTTTGTCCTGAAAGGTACTTTCAATCTCAATCGCTTTTCCCATACTGCGGCTTAACTCTCCTTTAACCTCAATATACAGGCTATTTATGAGGTCTTCTTTTGTGGGAAAGTAATTGAAAAGGGTGCCTGTGGCTACACCTGCTTCTTTTGAGATTTGTGCAGTCGTAGTGCCATGAAAGCCTCTTTCCGTGAAGAGTTTCAGAGCTGCTTCCATAATAGCTGTTTTTTTATCTTTAATTTGTTCTTTCATAATTATCTCTATTGCTGACTGATTAGTCAGTTATAATGAAATGAAGATTTTTTATATAAATAATTTATGGCAATATTATCTCAATTAATTATCTCATTAAAGATCTAAGTGGTCTATTTAAATCACTTTCTCTTACAACTAATGAAACCAAAAGAATGATAAAAGTACTAAAAAAGCTAAAAAAAAATTTAAACTTACTAAAATTAATCTAGAATTCGAGGTATGAAATAGAGAAGCTTTACGATTTAATAAGGATTTTTTTGGAATATAGAATAAGGTATCAGCGATATATTTAAAACTCCGAATTGTTAATGTGTAGAGATCATCATGCTCATAGTACTCTCATTAGGCGGCTCAATTCTTGCAAAAGACCTTGACCCGGACCGTTTTTTAAAATATGCAGAAGTCCTTCGGAATATCTCGAAAAAACACAGCTTACTTGTCGTTACCGGCGGCGGAGAAGGGGCCAGGCAGTATATAAGCACTGCACGCGCCGTGGGGGCCGATGAAGTAACATGCGACTATATAGGGATTGAAATTACACGTTTGAATGCAGCCCTCCTTGCCGCAGCCCTGGGTAAAGATGCATATCCTGAGATTCCGACAAATTATATTGAGGCTTCAAAGGCAATCAATTTCGGAAAAATTGTTGTAATGGGAGGAATCACTCCTGGCCAGACAACAGATGCCGTTGCTGCAATCCTTGCTGAATACCTGAAAGCTGATCTCCTGACAATTGCAACCTCAATAGATGGCGTATATTCTGCGGATCCGAATTGCGATCCCTGCGCAATTAAATACGACAAAATTTCTCCTGAAAGGCTCATAACTATAGTTATGGCTATTGAAATGAAAGCAGGCTCCAAATCTCCTGTAGACCCGGTAGCTGCAAAAATAATCGAACGTTGTAAGCTTGATGCTCTTGTTATGGATGCCAGGAATCCTGCTTCCCTTGGAGAGATTATAGAAGAAGCAGCTAAAAAATCCCCTCTAGCCTGTGGAACCTGGATTACAGCCAAAAAATAAAATTCAATTTAAAGGCTTTTATAGACAGTTAGTGTTTCTTTAAGTGTTATTTAAATTCCTGCTTTAAAA
>CAZFNE010000213.1:0-6073 GCA_964520335.1 uncultured Methanosarcinales archaeon
TGCATAAAAATAGTCCATATCTACATGAAGAACAACACGCTGCATTGAGAAAAAAATAGGCGGGAAGATTTGTATAATTATCCATTGGTTTCCTGGAATTTTGCATGAAAATTTTACAATTTTCATTTGTTTGAGCCTGTTATTTGAAGAATTTCATGTTCGTTTTTAAGATAAATCCAGAAAATATTATAAAGCAGATAAAAAGTTACATTTTATTTCTTTTTTAGAAAAACAACTGTATTGTTGACTGGGGGTTGCGGTTGCATCCTCAAGTACTCTTCAAATTCTGCAGGCAGATCAAAATATGAATTGCAATTCAGCAGTCTTCGAAGTCCTTTTTCATAAATACGATAAGAAACTTTACTTCCAGGAGGTAGAATTTTTGCCAGATAATTAAAGATCTCACCTTTGGGTTCGGCCTGGGCAGCTATCATGTAAAGATCATATCCTGTTTCAGAGAGCAGATTGAAATGATCTCCTGTGGTTATCTGGATTTTTCCAAAAAGCCCAAGCTTTCTAATTAATTCCCGAGATAAGTCTGCTCTTTCTTCGTCTTTTTCAATTCCAAGGCCAGAAAGATTATATTCGTTACAAAGCACTAAAAGACTTAACGGCAGAGGCCCACTTCCAAGAAATAAAATACTATTTCCTGATTTGAGCCCTGAACCAACGTATTCAGTCCTGGCAAGCTGCAGGTAATTCTGGTAAAAAGGGAAATTCCTGAGAATTTCCCAGGGCTTCCCACTTGAAATAAGATTTTTTGCTTCTTCGATTTCAAGTCTCAAATTATATAAAAATCTGAAATTGGAGATAACGGAAACCAGGGAATTGACTTCACCACTCATAAGAAGTTCATTAACAAATTCTTCACTAACATCGAGCGCCGCAAGCTCGTCCAATCTTTTAAATGCTGATTGCAGTTCTGGAGAATATTCTTCCAGAATTTTATCCTCTTTTATGTTCTTCACGAGAGCGCAGATTTCCCGGAGTTCGATAATCAAAGCTTTTGGCTCAATTTTTGGAATATTATTCACACCCCATTGCTATTTCCGGGTTTAAATGCATTCGAGGAAGACAAGTGTATTATTTACTTCTCCAGAAGGACGTATTTCTTTTATTTTCTGAAATCCTTTTATTGCTTCAGGCTTAAATGGGCGGTAAAGAAGCTGCCTCATGCCTGTATAATTGCGGTAGCAGATGGAAACAGGTTTTGTAGCCTGTGGGTTTCGCTTTTTTATTATACTTCGAAGGTTCCTGAAAATACGTGTTTTGGGTTCTGCCAATCCTGCAATAAGTACAGAGTCCCATTCAATTCTGGAAAGGATATTTTCATCTCCCTGAATAATAGCAATCTCTTTTTCGAGACCAAAATGTTCCACACAGCTTTTTGCAAGGCTTGCTGCTTCGGAATTATTATCAACCCCAATGCAGCGAATTCCGTATAACTTATTGAAAAGCAACAGGGTAACTGGAAAAGGGCCGCAGCCCAGAAGAGCCAGTTCTTTAATTTCAGGGCTATTCTGGATATGGTCACTGATTAGTTTTTGATATCTTGAATACAGGGAAAAGGCCTCCAGCATTTCCCAAGGAGCTTTACTGGCAAGTACCCTGTGTGCAAGCTGTGTCTCATGCAAACTAAAGAAATCACTGTAACTGGAATGGATTGCAGGAAGTATGGATCGAATCACAGGGTCCTGAAAAATAAAATCACACATTCCTTGCTCAATTTCAAGATGTGCAAGTCCATCCAGTTCAGAAAAAAGCGCATAGAGCTTTTCAAGATTTGCGTCTGATACTGTATTAAGATCCTGGAATTTAAGTTTGGTATAAAAATTAAGGAGCTGTGATCTTATACTTTGCAGTTGTTGTTCATAATTCTGAAAGATAGATGGAAAATCAAGAATAACTTGAAAGTTAGTACTATCAGCAGTACTTATAAAATTCATACCTCATACCCCGTCATCAATATAGACAATAAATTATATTTATAATAACATAATTTCACATTATTTGTTAGCAGAAATATTTAAAGTTTAGTATTATTTTGTAAAAGTAGTCAAAATTGGAAGTATTGTATATTATATATTAGAAATTAAATTAAAAAGGTAAGAAGGATTAGGAATAACTTTTAAGATTGTATGAAAAGAGAAAAAACCTTATTGTAAGTAACAAGAAAATATTCATGTTGCGGCATTTTTCTTAAATTTCGCTTTTTTCGGGTTTATTTGCATCCCGAGTAAATTTAATAGCAACGGTCTATCAATTTACAAAAATCTTAAATTCTCCTATGTATTTTTGTTATACCAGGCTACGCCCCCTGAATTGTTTTCATATATCCAAAATATTTTGATAAAATATTTTATATATTTAAAATCCAGGATAATCTGTTAATAAATTAACATCAAGTAATAAAATAACAAATCAGGAGATTTGCGTAAAAAGAAAGATTAAAATAAAACCGTAATGCATAAAAAAGATAACTTCATTAAGGGTGTCGCTATTTTTTAAAAATAATATCTATGCATGAGATAATTGCAAGCTAAAGACAGGACGTTTTCAGGTATGAGTTTAGAGACTTCTTCAGATAATTCCAAAAATCCCCCTGCTTTGAACGAAATAGATGGAAAACCAGATGAGTCCGAAAATGTCCTTAAAAAAAGAGAGCAAATTTTTGACAGAAACAGTGTCCCTATTTTAGAAGTCAGAGGTTTATGCTATAGATATCCTCATCTTGATTCAAATGCCCTGGATAAAGTTAATTTAAAAATATTCAAAGGAGAACGGGTAGCAGTCCTTGGGGCTAATGGGGCAGGAAAGTCCACTTTATTCAAACACTTTAACGGGATTTTGCATCCTCTATCCGGAGAAATCTTTGTAAAAGGGGAAAAGATCACAAAAAAGAATGTAAGGGCTTGCAGGGAAACTATAGGGATTGTTTTCCAGAACCCGGATGATCAGGTACTTGCTCCAAGTGTCGAAGAAGATATTGCTTTTGGCCCAATAAATATGGGATTATCAAGAAAAGAAGTTGAAATTAGGGTTAAAGAAGCCCTGGAAATGGTTGGGCTTAAAGGTTTTGAAGAGAGGGCTCCACATCACCTGAGCGGAGGGCAGAAAAAACTTGTGGCAATTGCTGGAATCCTTGCCATGCGGCCCGAAGTTATTGTGCTTGACGAGCCAACGGCAGGCCTTGACCCTCTTAGTTCTGCTCGCATTCTTGAGTTGATTATGAAAATGAATAGGGAGCTTGGGATCACTTTACTTCTTTCAACACATGACGTCGATGTTGTTCCTTATTTTGCTGAAAGGGTTTTTGTGCTCCATCATGGGAAACTTGAAGCTGATAACAGTCCGGAAGAGACATTCAGCAATCCAGAGCTTCTTAGAAAAGCTCACTTAAGGCTTCCAAGAATTGCAGAAGTTTTTGAAATGCTTCGGCAGAAGGGAATTGATATTAATATTCAAATAACAGCAGAAGCAGCAAGGGATGAAATTCTTAGAGTAATTAATTCATGAAAACAAATTCGAGAATTTTTCATATCTTTTGATTATAAAAATCTCGTGCACGAGGTATTTAATGGTAACACTTACGGATATAGAGCGCGAATCTTACAAAAATAGTCCTGTGCATAGACTCGATCCTCGAGTAAAATTACTTTTTACTCTGGCAATAATAATTTATGTAGTTAGTCTCCCCAGGATTCATGAAAAAAATATGCTTCGCCTCTTTGCCGTGGAAGTTTATCTATTCCTGCTTGTACTTGTCGCAGGACTGGATTTAAGGTACTTTATCCTTCGCATTCTGGCTATTTTACCATTTGGGCTTGGGATTGCTCTAATTCAACCTTTTTTAAGGCCTGCTTTTATTGAGAGTTTTACACCTTACCCACTCGGGCTTCCTTTTGGGCTCAGTATAACTTATGAAGGCCTGGCTTTTGGCACCTCACTGCTTGCAAAATTCCTGGTTTGCATTACTGCTGTAATTCTTCTCTCGTCGACTACACGCCTAAGGGATATGGTTGCTGCAGCAGATAGGATGGGAATTCCCAGAGAATTTACTTTAATCCTGAGTATGATGGTTCGCTATTTGTTTTTATTCTGGGCGGTTCTGAAAAGAATAAGAGTTGCACAGGAGACAAGACTCTTTGATATATGGAACAAGAAAGTCCAGAGAAAATGGGTAATAAAACAGATAGGCCACAGTATCAGTTCGATATTTGTACGTTCCTATGAGCAGGGAGAAAAAACGTATATAAGCATGCTTTGCCGGGGATATGGAAGTGGGCACGATAGGGCATATTACAGAACAGAAATTAAAACTGCTGACCTGGTTTTTCTCCTTTTCAGCGCAGTAAGTATATTTTATATCCATGCTTTTGCCTGAGCTTAAATGGCCTATTTTTTAAAGCTTCAAGCTTTTTTATACTTTTAATGAGATCTGATATATCAGGCTTCTGTGTTTTATATTAAAAATATGAAAAAAATCTCAGAAATAAATAAGTATTGATTACACGATTTAATACCAAACCTCTGTTCTTGAATATCTACTTTTACATAATGGTCAGTACAAGAATACGCAATTTGACATATTGTTTAACCAAAGGATACTCAATTTGATGAAAACAAAAAATTGTCGAACAAAGTAATATCAAAACGTATATATGTAATACTGCCTAATTAAGATTAATTGAGAATAGTCTATTAAAATAACTATTGGGAACGCCTTAAGGAATTCTAGAAACTCAAGATTTCCCTTTTAAAGGGTTTAAGAGACATAATTTATAAAATTCCCTGTTCCCTGTATCAAAACTGATCTCCTATATAAAAAACTCCGATTTAACTTGCTGGAAAGAAGAGACAATAAGGGGTAAAAAGAGGGAAAAATGAATGCATATACCTGATTCGTTTATACCGCTTAACCAGGCAATTGTTTACTGGGTAATTGCGCTTCCTTTCATTATAACTTCAATGAAATGGGCAAAAAACGAACTTGATGAAATGAAAGTTCCTATTCTGGCCGCTCTTGCAGCCGGGATCTTTGCAATCCAGGCCATGAATATTCCTATAGGAATGGGCACAAGTGGCCATATGGTAGGTGCAGCTCTCGTAGCCATTGTATTTGGAAGTCCCTGGGCCGGCGTTTTAGTATTAACTCTGGTTCTCCTTGTGCAGGGATTTGTTTTTGGAGATGGCGGAATTACCACACTTGGGGCAAATATCCTGAACATGGGTGTTGTATCAGGCTTCGTAGGCTATTACACATACAGTCTTCTTCGCAAAAACTTTAACGTGAATGTAGCAGCTTTTGGAGGGGCCTGGCTCGGACTCTTCAGTTCTGCAATCGTTTGCGCTCTCCAGATGTGGCTTGCAGGTACTTTCCCCCTTGTTCCCGGACTTATTGCAATGGGAACCTTCCACCTGATAATCGGCTTCCTGGGAGAAGGACTTATAACGTCGGTTGCAGTTACGGCAATTTCTAAATCCCGTCCCGACCTTTTTGAAGACAGAATAGAAACTCGAAAAGAAACGATAGAAAAAGAGGCGCTTGCATGAGTGGAAAAGCAAATAAAAAATTTCTGTATATCGGAATAGGACTTGCACTCCTGGTTGCTGTCCTTGCTCCGTTTCTTGCCTCCCCGGATCCTGACGGACTTGAAAGTGCTGCCTCAAAAGTAATTGACGAATCAAAGCTAACAAATATTGAGAATCAGGAACCTGCAGTAAATTCTCCGATGGCAGATTATTCAATCAAAGGCATGGGGAAAACCGGAGAAGTTATGGCAATTGTTCTGGGAACCCTTGCAGTATTGGCAATAAGCTTTGGGCTTGGAAAAGTTTTCAATAAAAAAGCTAAGAATTAAGATAATTAAATATATTTAAAATAATAGTCTCCTGTATTAAAAACGAAAAGAGATTTCTTTTCCGAATCAGGAAGAGAAATGCTTTTTTTCATGGCTTTTTACTGCCCTAAAAATATCAGGCTCGAAGGACAAAGCTCCCTTACAACACAAATTTCACATTTTGGTCTTCTTGCCTGGCAAATTTTTCTTCCATGATAAATCAGCGTCATTGA
>CAZFNE010000214.1:0-2818 GCA_964520335.1 uncultured Methanosarcinales archaeon
GAGCTTACGAAAAAGCACTCTCACTTTATCAAAGGGCACTTGAAATCTGTGAAAAAGTGCTGGGTCCACAGCACCCAAACACCATAGTAATAAGAAACAATTTAATGCAATTCATCAACGAGATGGAAGAAAAAAAGGAGAATTAAGATCATATTTCTTAATTTGGGTATCTGATCACAGTAAATTTAAATCCTATGATAGTATTTTTCAATTATCTGTGCGAATTTCATTCTGTTTTTGCATCTGATAGGATGGTAATCGATAGGAAAAATATGTTATTCAATATATAGGGTCACCCGTTAGCTGTTTTTAAAAAAAGTTACAGAGTCTTTGGAATGGCTATGAACACAAAAACATAGGCATGTTTTACCACTATCGATAAAATTTGTCGAGTGAATAAAATTAAGGAATATTCCTGTTTTTTGTTCATTTAATTAATTTTATTTTTGAGTAAATATTGAATTTGTAAATTAGTTAATTGTGTTAATTTTATTCATAATCTGGCATAAGATAAGCACATTGTATATAAGGTAAAAATAGGAGACAAGCTTAAATTAATACTGCTAAGTTCCAGCAGTATTCGTAAGATAATTTTCTTAGAGCGTGTCTTAAACCCCAGGGGGTTCTGTGGTTTTAACGGATTGGCTATCCAAAATCACTGCACTTGGCTCTCGTTCTCTGCCATATAAATTCTCAGTTCAGCTCTCAGTGAAGCATTTATACCTCCCTAAATTCCTAAATCATCAACATAGTCGTCTATGATTTTATCAAAATTATCGATACTGCCTACAAATATATGTTTACCCTTCTTTATTTTAGCTTGTACCATACATATCACATGTATATGGTGGGTACATGTTGTATATACATAACACAATATGTTGTTTTTGTTATTGAGGCTCTCAATTAGCTCTGAAAATCTCTGATCTAATTTGAGAGCCTCATAATAATGAGTTCACTTAAACGATATTAATTAATATAGGGTTTTATTAATAGAATAAACATGGTTCAAGCGATTATAAACATTGATGAGCGCACAGATAAGATTTTGAGCGTCATTAAAGCTAAATATGGTTTAAAAGATGAAAGTGCCGCTATTGATTTTATTGTAGCTGAATATGAGGAAGAAATGCTAGAGCCAGAGCTAAAACCTGAATATATTAAAAAACTGAAAAAAATAGAAAAACAAAAAACTATCGAAGTTGATACCGTTGAGAACTTCAGAAAACGATACGGTCTTTGATTTTTATGTATAATTTGATAATCAAAGAAGAACTCAACATAAAATTTGAAAAGTTAGCAAAGAAGAATAAAAAACAACTTGAGATTATTTCAAACAAATTAGACGAGATTTTAGAAAATCCACATAGGTACAAAAATCTAAGGGCTCAAATGAATCATCTCAAAAGAGTACATATTGATAAGCACTTTGTTCTTGTTTTTTCAATTGATGAGGACTCAAAGACAGCAATTCTTGAAGATTACGATCATCACACAATATTTATTAAATCACTTTTTTCTTTTTGTCCTATTTTTACAGGTCTGCAGATGCAAATTCTGGCTTAAAAAGCTTTTTTTTAACATCTTATGTTTCTTCTCCAAGGATATAGGAAACAAATAGGAAATCTCAGGGAAGAAAGGATTTTTAAGAGAATTGGCAAACCCTCATTTTGAAAGAAACCTATGTAGTTGCCGGTAAGTAATGAGAAATGCACTAATTGTTCTGATGTTTTTGTTCGATGTATTCCTAACTATAGGACGCATGATCCGTTGAATTATAGCTTAAAAGTTCAAAGAGGAATCTACCTCGACGATAGCTGAGATCCAGGAGATCTCAGTCCGTAAAGTTCAGCAAATCTACAAAGAATATACTGAAATTGGTCAATTACTTAAGTTGGAATCAGTCTCAAAAGACCCGAAAAATCGTTATCAATTTCTGGAAAAGACTTCCAGTAGAAGCTAAATTCAGAATAGGCATAAGATTGTGTGGCGTGATGATATGGAAAAAGGTAAAAAAGTTTCAAAACGAAATCATTTCATGATAAAACAATTCCAGAAGATTAAGAAGGCAGAGTAGAAAATTATACTCACTAATAAACTTCGTAGGTTATCGACTATTGAAACTTACGGAATCACAAAACAAAGTTCAAAACAGGAATTCTTTTGCGAGATATTTTTGAAGAAAAATTGTCAAATTAGATCCGGCAGTTTAAAAGCTAATTTGAGACCCTCATAAGCAAAGCAGATAAAATTTATTAGATTTATTGCCCCAAATTTGTAACTGAAGAAAGATTATTATCTTTTGATTTACAATTATTATACACAGTTTTGTAAATCTTTTCCATGTAGACATTTTTTTAATCATAGCTGGTTATGGGAACTAACTTACCCAAAAAATCCTGCTTTCAAAGAATTGCTATATTATCCATATGTGATAAACCGGTTAAATTCCGGGGTTTTCAAAATCATTAATAAGTTTATCAATCCATGTGCTGGGGGGCCTAAAATTAAGGGAATGAAATTTAATGGAAAATTTAGCGGACTGGCCTTGAATAAGGCTTCAGGGATAATGATACTTTGTCTTTTAATATCGATAATGCTGGTAAATATTGCAGAAGCTTCTTTTTTTGCATACGTTACAAATGAAGAGAGTAACAGCATGTCTGTGATTGATACAGGTACGAATAAAGTAACAGCCACAATACAAGTAGGGTCCAACCCCACGGCGGTTGCAATCAATCCGAATGGAACCAGGTTATATGTGGCAAATTCTCATAGCAATAACCTCTCCGTAATTGATACGGCAACCAATTCTGTT
>CAZFNE010000214.1:2918-6068 GCA_964520335.1 uncultured Methanosarcinales archaeon
GCTGCTAAAAAGGCTGTTATAAGTTCTGTGCCCGTAGGAAGAGGGCCTGAAGAAATTGCAGTTACGCCAGATGGCACGAAGTTATATGTGGTAAACTCCGATGCGAGCAGCATTTCTGTAATTGATACGGCAACAAATAGTGTTACAAATACAGTTAAGGTAGAGGGAGCTCCTTTTGGGATTGCAATTACGCCGGATGGAACTGGGGCATATGTGACTGTTAATGCTGAGCATTTCAGCAAGGTCTGTGCAATTGACACAGGTACAAACAAAATTACAGCTACAATACCTGTGGGGTCAGGCCCTAAAGGAATTGCAATTACGCCGGACGGAAAAAAAGTATATGTGGCTATCAGTTTCTATAATACTGTCTCCGTAATTGATACAGAGACCAATACTATTACAGCCACAATGCCTGTAGGGAAAAATCCCCATGCTTCGGGAAAGTTTATAGCTTCTATCCCGGTGCCCCCTGTTTATCCTTCCGCGAATTTCAGCACCGGTATTTCATCAGGTTATGTTTTCCTTTCTTCTCCGGTGCAGTTTACAGACCTTTCAAGAAATGCAACCCTATGGACCTGGGACTTTGGGGACGGAGCCGGGTCAACTGAGAAAAATCCCGTTCATGCTTATTCTGCCCCAGGAATCTATACTGTTAGCCTGAAAGTGAGCAATCAAAATGGCACGGACTCGATGTTTACTACAGTAAATGTTGTAACAAAAGGCTCTCCTGTGTCCCCCTATGCTTATATTACTAACTTCAACAGCAACAGTGTATCTGTAATTGATACAGGAAACAATACCCTTAAAGCCACAATACCTGTAGGAACTGATCCTCTGGGAGTTGCAATAATCCCGGACGGCTCAAGAGCGTATGTGACAAATAGTAATTACGGTGATACAGGCAGTGTTTCTGTAATAGATACAGCAAAAAATAAGGTTGTATCCACGGTAAATGTCGGATATAAATACTATCCATGCGGGATTGCAGTCGCTCCAGATGGCAAAAAATTGTTTGTTGCAGACCGCGATATAAATGGAATCTCTGTGATTGACACTGCTACAAACACCGTTCTTGCTACAGTCCCTGCAGGAATCAGGCCTTTAGGGGTTGCAGTCAGCCCGGACGGAAAAAAAGCGTATGTGGCGAACCGCTACAGTAACGATGTCTCTGTAATTGATACAGGTACGAATACTGTTATCTCGACGATAAAAGTCGGACTTGGCCCCTGTGGAGTTGCAGTGAACCAGCAGGGAACAGAGTTATATGTGACAAATTGCGAAAGTAATGACGTTTCCATAGTCAATACAAGTTCAGATACTGTTACAGCAACACTTCCTGCAGGAAAATGGCCTATGGGAGTTGCAGTCAGCCCGGACGGGTCAAAAGTATACGTGACGAACGAACGCAGCAACAGTGTATCTGTAATTGATGCAACCACAAAAAGTGTTGTAGCTAACATAACCGTTGGAAAAAATCCATATGGAATTTCAATTGCGCCCGATGGGACAAAGGTATATGTGGCAAACTCTGGTAATGATGACGACCCTGGAAACACTGTTTCTGTAATCGATGCAGCCACAAACAAGGTTGTAAATAAGGTAAACGTCGGGTTTATTCCTATCGCTTTCGGGCAGTTTATGAGCCCTATCCTGCCGCAGCCAGCTCTTCCTTTTGCAAACTTCAGTAGCAGTTGCGTATCCGGAAATGCTCCGCTTTCTGTCCAGTTTACGGATTTTTCGAAGAATGTTGAAGAATGGAGATGGGACTTTGGGGATGGCACCAGTTCAGCACAGCAAAATCCGGAACATACTTACTCCAGAGCAGGGAATTATAAAATATCGCTTACAGGTGACAATAAAAACGGTACTGATTCAAAATTTGCAACAATAACTGTCCTGGCACAGCCAGGCTTTTCTGCTTCTCCAAATTCCGGAAAAGCCCCTCTTGCGGTGAGTTTTACAGATCAGAGCACAGGTTCTCCAGGTGCCTGGAACTGGGATTTTGGAGATGGAACTTATTCAACAGAGAAAAACCCCAGGCATACATATAGCAAATCAGGAAAATACGCTGTCACCTTAACATTAAATGAAACAGGGACCGCTACTTCAGTAACAAAATCAAGTTATGTAATTGTTTCAAGTAGTTTTGAACCCCCGGTTGCTGCCTTTTCTGCTTCTCCTATTTCAGGAAATGCTCCACTTACAGTGAGTTTTACCGATGAGAGCACAGGCTCTCCAACTTCGGAAAAGTGGGATTTTGGAGATGAGACGGATTCAACCGAGAAAAATCCTGAACATAAATACGACAAACCCGGGCTATATCCTGTTACCCTGACGGTAAGTAATGCAGACGGAAGCACTGCATTGACAAAAGCCGGTTATATTGTTGTTTCAAACGCTTTACCTGCTCCTGTGACTGGTTTTTCTGCTTCTCAAACTTCCGGAAAAGCTCCGCTTACGGTTAATTTTACTGACCAGAGCAAAGGTTTTGTAACTTCCTGGAAATGGGCTTTCGGAGATGGGAATTCTTCAGCGGATAAAGATTCGGCGCATATGTACAATAAATCCGGGCTTTATTCTGTTAAATTGACAGCAAGCAATGCAGAAGGAAGTAATACATTAACAAAATCCAATTATATTGCTGTCTCAGGCATGTTAAATGTGCCCGTTTCCAGATTCTCTGCTTCTCCAACTTTCGGGAAAGCCCCACTCACTGTCATTTTTAATGACCAGAGCATAAGTTCTCCAACTTCGTGGAAATGGAACTTTGGGGATGGAAATAATTCAAAAGAGAGAAACCCTGTGTACATATATAACAAATCAGGATTGTATGCTGTTACCCTTATAGCAAGCAATACAAATGGCAGTAGTGCACTGACAAAAACTGGCTACATTGCTGTTTCCGATGTTTCAGATGTTTCAATTACCCCTGTTTCCAGATTCTCTGCCTCTCCGACTTCAGGTAAAGTCCCACTTACAGTTAATTTTACCGATGAGAGTACAGGCTCCCCAACTTCATGGAAATGGGCTTTCGGAGATGGAAATCCCTCAAATGAAAAAAATCCTGTGCATACATACAATAAATCAGGAAATTATACCATTGGTTTGACAACAACTAATGAAGCCGGCAGTAATAAATTACAAAAA
>CAZFNE010000215.1:0-6062 GCA_964520335.1 uncultured Methanosarcinales archaeon
GGGCAGACAAGTAAAGCGTCACTAGTATCGACTACTATCATATCCTTAACATCGATTAGCGAGACAATTTTGCCGCACTTTGAGGCTACAAGGTTTCCGTCAGAATTAATAAAAAGAGGATCACAATCCTGAATGACATTCCCAACGGAATCCTTTTCAAGTTCATCATAAATTGCTGCAAAGTTTCCAAGGTCACTCCATTTATCATCCAGTTTTACTACGGCAACTTTGTCAGATTTTTCCATTATTCCATAATCAATTGAAATCTTATCTACACCTGTATAGATTTCAGTAATACTCTCTCCATTTTCAAAACAGGCAAGGACTGATGGAGCGTGCTTCTTGACTTCCTCAAAGAAAAGTCCTGTCTCAAAAAGGAACATTCCACTGTTCCAGAGGCAACCTTCCTGAATATATTTTTCCGCAGTTTCAGAATCAGGTTTTTCCCGGAATTCTGAGACTTTATAACCAGGCCCACAGGCATCTGAGGTTTTAATATAACCATATCCTGTATGAGGAAATGAAGGGACAACTCCAAATGTTACCAGAAAATCTGGAGCTAAAGTTTCAGCCGATGATATTGTTTCCATTGCAGCTTTATCGAGTACGTGGTCTGATGAAAAAACTCCTACAATTGAGGGCCCGAATTTCTTTTCAATTTCTTTCATTCCAAAAAGAATTGCAGGGAGAGTATTCTTGCCTTCAGGCTCAATTAAAACATTTTCAGGAGGAATTGAATATCCTATTTCTTCAATTTGCCCAATTACAAAAAATTTCTGAGCTTCATTCGTTACAACAAAGATTTCTGAAATATCTGAAACTTCAAGGCACCGAAGCACGGTATCCTGAAATAGAGAGGTATTCCCAAATTTTAAAAATTGTTTTGGATACATTTCCCGGCTTAAAGGCCAAAGGCGTGTACCTGAACCACCTGCAAGAATTATTGATTTTATGTTTCCATCCCCTTAAATTGATTAAAACGAATGCCTGTAAGCTATTTTATTTATCACATTACCCAAACTGAGACCATCTCTTGAAGTAGCTTACACGTAAAAACACCAGATTAGACCAATACATATAAAGAAAAACCATTAATAAGCTTTGCCCGAAAATCAATGAAATAAAAATATATTAATTTTGAGTCTTTATCTTTAGACTATTTTTGGGTATTATTTTCAATTAAATTAAGTTTATTTAAAAGTTGTTCTTCTATAAAATTGTCCTATACACATTTGTTAGCATCTATTCAGATATAAGCTACACAATCCACTTTCTAGATTGGGGAATTTATTTTTATTCATTAAAAAGTACTTTTATAATTCTTCACCTCATACAGCGTATTCGAAAGATAAAGATATTGCTTTGGATTTCGCGTTTAGAGAACTTTCAAAAAATTAATTAATGCGTAATAAAATCAATAAATATACACAGAAAGGAAATAGTAAAAAAGCTGGAAAAAATTGGGAAATATAAGAAGAATAAAAAGTTTTGTAGGATGATAATAACATTAACAAAATAAATAATTATAAAAATTAAAATTGCCTGCTTTGCAGGCAATTATGTAGTCTAATATCTTACTTTTAGTATGAATTTGGATTACGATTAAAACTCACTTAGGAAGGCCAGTAAGGGTCGTATCTGGGTCCTTTTGCTCCCGGATAATAATAGTTTCCTTCTTCACCAAAGTAATAGTATCCGTCGAGGTATCCATCAACAAGACCTTCCTGCTGTCCGTCACGGAATCCGTCATAAAATCCGCGAGCATATGCGTTACCGTATTTTTTAGTGTATTCCGAATTAATTTTTTGAGCGAATGGATTCTTAGAGGGTTTTGCTGATTTTATAGAATACATATCGTGTTCATAATCATAATATCCTTTAGCCACATTTTTTTTATATTCGTAAGTATATGCGCTATAAAATCCTTTCTTATACCCGTCCATGTATTTCTTATTAGTCTGTTTAGGATCTGCGCTCACAGACATAGCTGTAACTGAAGCTACAAAAGTGACCAGCAAGAAGATAGCCAATACTCTTTTTATCCTCGTTTCTTTCATATTTACTTACACTCCCTAAAATTTTATTTTATCAATAGGATTTAAAGGCTGTTAATTTCTTAATGAATTTCATTGGCAAATACAAATAACATCATTTTCCAATTAGTATCGCCTCAAAAAGTGACTTAAATCCTACCATCATCAAATGTATATTCAAAGAATATAATATATGAAGAAATATAATTAAGAAAGCGATATTAAATAATGCCAGATTTTATTCAGTCTACTGGTTATAAATGTGCTCTCAGCGGGGTATATATTATCGTTTTTTTATGTATTGGAGAAAACCCCACAAAAGCGTTACTTACTTATATATTATGGCAAAAAATTGAAAATCTGTAACAGGATAAAGACTACCTAAGGAATTTGCATTATTAAATAGAGAACAACAGGCAAATAAAGGAAGGAAAAGGTGCTGATTAATAGAGTTAGAAAGAAAGAGGGAGAAAGCGCCTTAAATTATGCCAATAATATTCATTTTCAAATAATATAATATATACAAATATAAACTAGCAACTAATTAGGAACCAATATCGAATAAAGTTGAAATTATTAATATATTTTCAAGGCCAGGCTTTAATTAGTATACTTCTTGTGGTTAAATATTACATGTGGATTATAAATATTGTCAAATGAAAAATACTGATTTTAAGTATAATTAACCTAAAGCTATGCGTTTGATGCACAAATTAAACTTAGACACATATAGTTAAATGTATGTTTAAAAAGGGCTTGATATTATTGATTGAGGATTCAACAATATAAATTTCTAAAATAAAAAAATTCAAATATTTATTATTTTAAGAAACAAGACTCTGTTTAAAAAATAAAAAATAAGGATTTTGTTAAAATTTTTATTTACAAGTATCAAGCAGTGATCTTTTTTTTCCGCCCCGAGCCTCGGTTGGGTGGATAGGATCAACATCAGCTACTTCTTTTCCCTCTTCAATATCTAATTTCTCTCCCTTTTCGCCTTCTCTTCTTTCTTCTGGCATTTGTTTATCCCCCTATATATTGAATTAATTTTGCAATTAATATTGCAGATAAAACTAACTTTATTTTTCTCATTTGATTTATGTAGTTTTCTAGTCTGTGCCGCGCCAGAAATAAACCATCTTTGAATTTTTTTATATATAAAACACATTTACTGGGATGCGGATGAGTTTAATTCCAGCAAAGTTTTTGAGATTTTAAGGTTCAGGTGTCCTTACAACTCAGTTTATGGTTTTACTACCTTTGCCTTATCCCTCCTGTCCACTATTCCACAAGGATTTAACCGACTTTGCGATTTATCCCTAAATTTATTACACCCACTAGATTTATTAAATTATTGTAACTATATTAAAAAATGAAAAATCAATGCCCATTCATTGAAGGAAAGCTGTAAGAAATTACTATTTCCGATTTACAAAAAATAGTCCAGACAGATAAAATAATTAAAATTACTTGCGAGAATATATATCCCATTAATCAATATAGGAGAACGGCCAGGCATAAGACTTGAGAATACAAATTTCTTATAAAGCCCCGCTGAACTGACATTTATCTAATTATTTGCTTAACAATATGCTTTTACTCAGGAAAATGTGATCCCATGGCATATGAAATATTGGAAAAGGAAGAAATTGCCCCGTCAGTACACAGGATGGTAATAGATGCCCCTGATGTGGCAAAGGCTGCAAAGGCCGGACAGTTCATAATTCTCAGAATTGATGAAAGGGGGGAAAGAATTCCTCTCACAATTGCTGATTTTGAAAAAGAAAAAGGTACAGTAACCGTAATATTTCAGGAGATGGGCAAGACTACAAAACAGCTTGCAAAACTCTCCTCAGGGGAATATCTGGAAGATTTTGTCGGCCCTCTCGGGACTCCTGCTGATATTAGAAAGCTCGGTACGGTTATTCTTGTTGGAGGGGGAGTGGGAGTTGCCCCTATCTACCCACAGGCAAAAGCTTATATGAAAGCAGGAAACAGGGTAATTTCCATCATAGGAGCCCGTAATAAAGACCTTCTTATTCTTGAAAACGAAATGGAAAAAGCCAGCTCCGAACTTTACATTGCAACTGATGACGGTTCAAAAGGACATCATGGGTTTGTAACCGACATCATGAAAAAATTCCTTGACAGCGGCGAAAAAATTGCCCGAGTTGTGATAATTGGCCCTCCAATAATGATGAAAGTAGGAGCCGGGGTAGCTTCCCCTTACGATGTTGAAATCCTTGTCAGCCTGAACTCTATCATGGTAGATGGGACAGGCATGTGTGGAGGCTGTAGGGTAACAGTAGACGGAAAAACAAAGTTTACATGCGTAGACGGCCCTGAATTCGATGCCAGGCAGGTTAACTTTGTAGAACTCATGAACAGGCTTGCGATGTACCGCAGTGATGAGATATATGCCGTTGAAAAATACGACGAAGAATGCAGATGCGGGCTGCACTGAAAGGAGAGAATAATTATGCAAGAAATAAGTGAAGAAAGTGCAGGGAAAATAACTGCTGGAAAGACCGAAAAAATCAGGAAAGAAAGAACTCCCATGCCAGAACAGCCCGCATACGAACGTAGGAAGAACTTTAATGAAGTAGCCCTTGGGTATACGAAAGAAGACGCTCTCAAAGAAGCTCCCCGCTGCCTCTCCTGTAAAGATGCTAAATGCATTGAAGGCTGCCCTGTAAATGTGGATATCCCTGGTTTTATAAAACTTATCTGTGACGAGGACTTTAAAGGGGCTATCGAAAAGATAAAAGAAACAAATGCCCTTCCTGCCATTTGCGGACGTGTCTGCCCTCAGGAAACCCAGTGCGAAGCCCTCTGTACTCTCGGAAAAAAAGGACAGCCTGTAGCAATAGGAAGGCTTGAACGGTTCTGTGCAGATTATGAGTGTGAAACCCCCTCAGAAACAAATGTAAAGGTTCCTGAAATCTCTAAACCCACAGGGAAGAAGATAGCTGTTGTTGGTTCAGGTCCTGCAGGACTCACTGCCGCAGCAGACCTTGCAAAATTAGGATACAAAGTTACGATTTTTGAATCCCTGCACAAAACCGGAGGTGTCCTGAGTTACGGCATTCCAGAATTCAGGCTCCCTAAAGAAATTGTCAGACAGGAAATAGAATATATTAAACAGCTTGGAGTTGAAGTTAAGCCCAATTACATAATTGGAAGAATTAAAACCCTGGACGAGTTATGCGAAGAATTTGATGCCGTTTTCTTAGGAACCGGTGCAGGCCTCCCGAACTTTATGGGGATCCCTGGTGAAAATTTCAGCGGAGTATATTCTGCAAATGAGTTTCTGACCCGTGTAAATCTCATGAAGGCCTATGATCCTGAATACGATACAAAAGTCAGGCACGGAAGACATGTTGTAGTTGTTGGGGGCGGAAATGTAGCTATGGATGCAGCTCGCTCTGCCCTCCGGCTTGGGGCTGATGAAGTAAGCATAGTCTACCGCCGCGGAGAAGACGAAATGCCAGCCCGCAGGGAAGAAATCGAACACGCTAAAGAAGAGGGAATAATCTTCAGGCTGCTTACAAACCCTATCCGTATCCTTGGCGATGAAAAATTCAATGCCACTGGAATCGAACTTATTAAAATGGAGCTTGGTGAACCTGACAGTTCAGGCAGGAGAAGCCCGAAACCTGTTGAGGGCTCAGAATTTACAATCCCTGCTGATGTCGTAATTATTGCCATAGGCACCTCCCCGAACCCAATAATCTTTAAAGGCTCTGAAGGCCTTGAACAAAGTAAAAGAGGCACTGTAGTCGCAGATGAAGAAACCGGTTCAACCTCAAAATGCGGAGTCTTTGCGGGCGGAGATGTGGTTACTGGTGCTGCAACTGTGATAAGTGCAATGGGTGCGGGTAAAAAAGCAGCAAGAGCAATTGATGAGTATTTAAGAGAGAGTAAACCAGAATAATCTGGTTTTCTTTTTATTTCCCAAAGGATACTTATGCTCTATTAAATTGTACCTGCAATATTGCACCTTCGTGAAATAGAGTATTAAATTACTAC
>CAZFNE010000216.1:0-6060 GCA_964520335.1 uncultured Methanosarcinales archaeon
CTGAATACCCCTGGTTAAAGCCTGAAAAGAAATTCGTAAAAGAAGTAATAAAATCAGGCAAGCCCATTCTTGGAAGCTGTTTTGGAGGCCAGATAATTGCAGACGTCCTTAGCGCAAAAGTTAAGAAAAACAGGACTAAGGAAATTGGCTGGCATACAGTTAAATCGGTTATTCCCCCTGGAACGGAAAAGAAAGCAAGCCTGGAAATCCCAACCCGCTTTTTCTCTGAATTTAAGGCTTTTATGTGGCATGGAGACACCTTTGAAATTCCTGCAGGCGCAACAAAGCTTTTTGAGAGTGAAGCCTGTGCAAATCAGGGATATCTGTACAACGGGAATATTTTAGGGGTGCAGTTTCATCCTGAAGCTGACAGGCAGTGGGTAAAAAACCAGATTGAGGAATCAAGACACGAACTTATTCCAGATAAATACATTCAGGCTGCGGGTGCCATTTGCAGGCAAAAAAAATCTTTTGAAGAAGCAGAAAAACTTTCTTTTACCATTATGGACTGGTTTGAAAAAATTGTTTATGAAGGTAAGGAATAAAAAGTCAGGGACAAAAGGCTACAAATAAAAGGCCACGAATACAAGGCAAGGTTACCTATAACTAATTTACTTTTTTTATTTTACAAAATCCGCGAGTGCTACTCTTTCAATTACAAGTTCAGGGATATATTCCTCTCCAGCAGCTTCTATTTCTTCATTTGTAATTCCAAAAAGAGAAAGAATTCCTTCGCGTTTATATACGGAATAAGCAAGTAACTCGGAACAACGTTTTTCCTCAAGCAGTTTTTTAATTGCAGAAATGGCCAGAACAAGATTTTCCAGATTTCCGAGAAGCACGAAAACTGCCTTATTTTCTCCTTCTCGCAGGCCTATTGCAAAACTCCTTTCAATTTGCCTTTCCCCGGCCGCATAACGCATAATCTCTATTCCAGGGTCTTTTGCAATATTTGTGCCAGCAGCAATAGCCCGAAGAGCTTTTCTTATCGCAAAATGAAGGTGTTTTTCTCCTGCTATCAGGTCAGTACTTAAGCCCTGAATAATGACTTCATTTTCGGCAGCAATAGAGCTTACCGTTTTTAAAAAGTCAGAAAGATTCGGAATCCGCACAGTCCCACAAATTATCTGGGTTTCCCTTTGCATTTCCATATTCCTGCCATAACACGGGCTTTACAATAAGGTTTTCGGTTGTACGAAGAACTGGAGATAAAATATAATAAAGGGAAAAAGTAAAAAAATAAAGGAAGAAAAAAGGAAGAAAATAAAAGAAAGAAAAAAGCAAGAAATGGAAAAAGATGACGTAGAGAATAATAAAAAATAAATTTAAACCGAGAACCCTCAAAAAATGCCCTTAATCGTCAAACATTTGAAAATAACCCAACATAGGATAGCCTAAATATCGCTACTGAAAAAAATAATTAAAAGCTGAGGATTAGCTTGTCAATCTTTAGCCAGCCAATTTTAGCTGAACAATCTGCAACACTCATCTCAACTTTTTCTTAATCTTCCCTGAATCTTTCCATAGAAATATTCTTTCCCTCTATCTTCGGTTGATCTGGCACGTATCAGTTTTCAATGTTTACGCTGTTTTGGGAAATGTGTTGAAGGTGGAATTACCTCTACAAAAGGCCTGTCTGAGAGATCCTCCTTTCCAGACCAGAAAATGGCCTTATGGTACTTCCAGGCATCAGGATCGAACTCAATAATTCCTACATGAATTATAAGCTCAAGGATAAACCAGTAGGCTGCAAGTAAATGCAATGTGCGAATTATCTCCAGCGCATTAGCATTAAAGAAAGAAGCGAAGAACCAGAATATGGAAAGTATCAACTGCGAGATCGGAATTCCCAATGGACTCCAGTTGAAGCTGTAGAGTACTATTCCTGTAATTGCTACTAAAAAAATTGCCATACTTTCAAAAATAAGTAGCAGTTTCATTACAGGATGAAGTTTAGTGACATAGTGCCCTGTATTTTCATCGTAAACTGTAAAAGCTGGATAATCGCCTTTTCCAAAGAAATTCTTAATTATAGCAATAAGACGCTTTGCATCGTCTATCCCGAAGATATAGGTGTCTTTAGCGTGTCGGATTCTATCCTCTGTCGTGCAGCGTTCTTTACATGCAAAAATATTATAAGGGACTAAAAGCCAGTTTGCAACCAGGAAGAAAGGCACTGCAATCATATGCAGGCTTCTGGCTGCCTCAAAAGACATAAAGCCCCATCCAGCATAAATTTTGAATCCTGTAATCAGCAGGATAAACATAGTAAGAAGATGCACTAAATGCGTAACCCTCTCAAGCCAGGTATACCTCTCGACAACCGGGCTTGAAGAAACAGGTCTTTCAGCATACTCCGCCATGCTTTCTCCTCCTTTTATACTACCCTGATTATTTTAGCAGGATTCTTCCCGGTCTTGTCAATTGTATGGATTGCACAGGCAAGGCAGGGATCGTAAGACCTGGCAGTATGCAGAATTCCAAGAGGATTAGAATAATCCACTCCAAGCGCATTTTCGGCGGCTGAAATCTTGGTGCCTATGAGAGCCTGCTCGACAGGACTTGGGATTCCCTGCGCATTCCTCGGGCCAAGGTTCCAGGTGCTTGGAACCACGCACTGGTAAAGCGTGACCATAGAATCAGGACCTGTAGCAACCCAATGCCCGAGGGCACCCCTTGGAGCTTCCCATAAGCCCATACCTGCAGAACTCTCCGCCATAGAAAGGTCGGTATGTACTGCAACCTTTCCACCTGGGACTGCATCTTGGGTCAGCCATTTTTGCAGCTCTGGAATTAGAATAAGAATTTCATGCATTCTTGCAAGCATTCGAGTATAATTATTTACAGGAGAATACCCATTTTGCTGGAAAACTTGCGCAAGTCCAGTAATAAGAGGCTCTTTCATAATAAGAAGACGGGAAATCGGCCCGACTTCTGCAGGGATCCCATTATAGTGAGGAGCCTTTACCCAGGAATAACGGCTATTCGGGCCCCTATTATAATCGATTTCATCAGGGTTTCCTATGGGATTTGTAACTCCGTTCCAGGGAGCCCTGTCTTCCTGATCATCGAGATAAAAGGCATGGGTAATATTTTCCGAGATTTTTCTGTAATCGAAATTCTCAAGCTGCAAACGGCCATTCATAAATCCTGAAGTCATTACCCTGCTGTCCGGAGGGCTTGTAGGATCATATCCGTCCCCATGCTCGGGCTTGAAAAAGACCCCATAAGAAAGAAAACCAATCTTATCTGGATCCTTATAACCTCCAGCCCTATCCATTTTCATACTTATAGGCAGACCAAGAAGCTTTTCTCCAACCAGTTCCGAACCAAAAGCTGCAAAGAGGGGTACATCCCCCCAACCTGCACTAAAGGAAAAGTCGTTATTGGCAAGAGATTTATCCAGAAGCCCCTGCAAATGCTCGACTACAAAATTAACGGCTTTTTGTGGGGAGGAGGCTCTGTAAGTGTTTTCAATCCAGACCTCAGGAGAGACTCCAAGGGTATTTAATTCTAAAAACTTTGTAACATCTACAACGTAAGCCAGGATTTGCTGGAGATCTGCAACGGTTGGGGTATAAACAACTCCTCCTACATGCTGTAAAACAGGATGGGTCATTTTTCCTGCAACAAGTGCGATTCCTTCATGCAGACGACGGAACTGCCGCAAAGCTCCGACATAAGAAGAGCCAGCGGGATAACGTGTGCCGTTATACTGGTTTACAAGGGGCATGAAACGCCCAATTAATTCGTTCCAGACTGCATTCCCAACATCCCCATATTGGGAAAGAATTTGCCCATAAGCGGGGTTTGCAAGGTCGGGACCCCAGAGCACATAAATATGGGCTGTATGACTGGCTATATAATTCAAGCCCTGGTGAATGTTTCGCATAACCAGGCCGTTTTTAGGAATCTGGTCTGCAACCCCGAAAAGCTGATCCAAAGCATTTGAAGCAGAAATACTATGGCAAACAGGACAGACCCCACAGATTCTTTCTGTCAAAAGAGAAGCATCCCTGGGATCACGTTTTTGAAGAAATCTTTCAAAGCCCCTGAAGACCAGCCCATTACTCTGGGCATCAGTAATTACCCCTTCTGCATTAACTTCAGTTGTTATACGAAGATGACCTTCAATTCTGGTAAGAGGATCTACAACTACCTGTACCATTATCTCTGCCCCCCGGTTTGTTCTAAAGTGTTATCCCTAGTTCTTTCTTTTTCTCCAGGTTTTTCGAAAACAGTTCTCCTCAAAGCATGTGCTCCCACGGCAAGCAGCCCAGCTCCAATTGCAATGGCAGCGACAGTATCGAGATTGACGCCTGCAATGCCTGCATCTTCAGCTTCTACAAAGAAGGGGCTTGTGCTGTCCGGAAATCCTCCCTGGACGCAACCAATACACGGAGAACCTGCCTGAGGACAGAGATTGCGGTAGCCATTCCAGCGGCGAGTTGCGCAATCCGCGTGTGTAAAGGGGCCCTTGCACCCTAATTTCCAGAGACATCCGGGTCCGCCTACAGTTTCCTCAAATTCCCCACGATCATAATAACCGCGGCGCGGGCAGTTATCATGTATAGTATGATCAGGTGGATAGAAAACCTTGGGACGATACCATTGGTCAAGTACATCAGGTAAATCATCTGGAACTTTGATTTTTCCCAAAACAACTGCGCCTATAGTTAAAAACACCCAATCAGGGTGAGCCGGACATCCATTAATGTTAATAACAGGCGTACTTATTCCAAGAAGGTCAACGATCCCCTTTGAGGCGTCTTCCATAGTAAAAGCAACTCCCCTGTTGTCTAGAAGTCCGACTATATCACTCGAAGCTGCATTTACTCCACTGTGAGTTGCGCACTGGCCGATTGCAACAATTAATGAGGCATTTCTTGCAGCTTTTCCAAAAATCTCTTTATAAGGCCTCCCACCCATCATGAAATATTTTCCAGTCCCATCAGGCCCGTTCGCAATCGCTCCCTCAGCAATAAGCACATATCCTTTTTCCCTTTCAAGGATTTCATCAAGCACTATTTCAGAATTTAACTCACTGGTATTTGCAAGCCGGCCATCTACGAAAATCCCCTGCTGCATCATGAGGACTTCCTGAAAGAGCAGGTTAAGATTGTACATCTGAAGAAACTCTAAGATATCCGGGTTGTCCCCGTCCAGCATCGAAATAGTGCACCCGGAATCCATTACTCCGTGAAGCCATACAACCTTGGTTTCTGGAAGCTGGCTAATCGCTTTTGCTATATCGCTTTTATAAGTTTGTACGAAAAAAGAAGCTCCAAGTACTCCGACTGCCTTTATAAAGGTTCGCCGGTCCATTTTCATAAAATCAAGATTTTTAAACTTTTCAAGTAAACTCTCACTACCCGTTCCACTTCCTCCATTGTCCCAAATAATTTTTTATATATAGATATAATAAAAGAGAACATATATTAAAAGACTATCACGATGCTTAGCAGGTTTCTGTAAACACTTTTTTAGATTGGATTTTGATAAGATATAGAGAATTTCTTGAATCTTGACCTTTCATCTGACCTTCCATTATAGTAAGGCATGAAATTTTCGAGGAGACCTCACGAAAGCTAATTTTCATATGATTAGATGAAAAAATTAAAAATAAAAACAAAATAGAAAATTCAGAGAAACTGAAAATCAAAAAAATAAAAATAAACTTATCAACAACCTGAGGACTGTTAAAGTATTTAATTATATTTTGAAAAAAATAGTTCTTCTAAAAACTTATATATTGTTATATCGCTACTTTATTTACTGAAAATTTAAGGCTAGTATTATTAGTAACAATGTTACCGCATAGTTTAAAAGATAAATTCATGCGGCAAATATGGGGTAGAAAATATGGCTATTGGGGACGGTCAGAATTTAAAATCGCCGCGATTTGCAGGCGATGAGGTTTTAGAGGCTTGTTACAACAATGAAAGGATACTCCGTAAAGGAGACAGCGACCCTGCGATACAGAAAATTCAGCAGGCTCTGGTCTTTTTAGGTTTTCCTATACCCGGAACTGGAGCTGATGGTATCTTTGGAGTCGAAACC
>CAZFNE010000217.1:0-6002 GCA_964520335.1 uncultured Methanosarcinales archaeon
TGCCTTCCTTGTCAAAAAGAGGTTTAGCATTGAGAAGTACCCAGACAGAAGAGCCATCTTTACGCCTTAATTTTGACTCATAGCTTTCACTTATTCCCTGCCTTCTCTTTTTCAAATTCATTTTAACAATAGGCCAGTAATCTTCACTGATGAAACCCCATATAGGTTTACCAATGACTTCTTCCGGAGGGTAGCCAAGCATATCTGCGATTTTCTTGTTTGCGTAAGTTATTATCTCTTCGCTGCTGGTTATAAGTATGATTTCGTTCGCAGTCTCTACTATATTCCTGTATTTTTCCTCACTTTCCCGAAGTTTTTCTTCTGCTTCTTTACGCTCCGTAATATCCTGGACTATTCCTTTCGCTCTTATAGGGTGATTATCCGGATCAAAAATAACTTCGCTCTCTGCATGGACTATGCGCTCTTTTCCGTCAGCCGTAATAATCCTGTAATCAATGCCTGAGGGCTTTTTGTTTATAGCTTTCTTAATAGCATTATCCACATAATCTCGATCATCGGGATGTATATAATTCAAAAATTCGTCATGAGTTGGAGATAATTTTTGAGGATTAAGCCCAAAAATATGATACATTTCCTTAGACCAGCAGGTTTCACCAGTTACAAAATCCCAACTCCAATTTCCAATATGAGCAAGTTCCTGAGCTTCGGCGAGGTTTTGTTCACTTTCTTTTAAAGAATGATAAGCATTTTCAAGTTCAGATGTACGCTCTTTAACGCGTTCTTCCAGTCTTTCATTTGCTTTTTTAAGGGCTTCTTCATACTGCTTGCGCTCGGTGATATCCAAAGCAGTGAACGTTATTTCCCCGGACAGGTCGCCCGGGACAATGGGTGAAGAGCTCAGGAGAATATCGACAACAGAGCCGTCCTTGCGCTGCCAGCGAGTTTCCATGTAGCCTGTGCCGCGCTCTGATATCATATTATACTTGACCAGACCCACACGTTCATACTCCCCTACTGTCGGATACAACATCTGAGAGCTCTTTTCCAGTAGCTCTTCCCTGGAGTAACCCGTCGTCTCGCAAAGTCTATCATTGGCTTCCTTGATTATGCGATTGACTACGACACCAATGCCGACGGGAGAGCTCCGGAAGATACTTTCGATCCTCGCCTTGCTCTCTCGTAACGCCTCTTCTGTGCGTACTTTTTCGGTAACATCATTTGCAACCTCTCCAGCCCCTATGATTTTTCCCTCAGTGCCCAGGATAGGGGTGTGGAGAATATCATAGGTTCTCTGGTATAGATCTGGGTTACCAAAAGTCATTGTTTTGCGGGAACTCTTACCTTTTAAGACCTCACTCCATTCTTCTATAACGATCTTCTGTTGCTCTGGCAGGTGAGCAAATGTTTCTATCATGCTCGAACCGACTTGAATCTCATTGCCACTGAGTAGCTTTATTTCCTCCTGATAGGCTTTGTTGAAGTATGTGTAGCAGAAGTTCGTATCTATGGTCGCAATGATAACACCTGTTCCTTTCGTCACTGCTTCCAGAAACTCTTGAGCCCGATGCAAAAGGAAATCTTTCTCTTGAATAGTCTCTTCTGCCCTTTTGCGCTCGGTGATGTCACGATTGTTGCCCCGATTTCCAGCATAGTATCCCTTATCATCGTAGACGGGCTGACACACATGGTGAATCCATTTTATTTCTCCATCTTTTGTTATAATGCGAAACTCGATATCACCATGGCGACTCAGCGACATATCATGTTTATGCTGGAGAAATGTCTGCCGATCGTCCTGATGTATTATTTCCTGGAGCAGCTCTGGTTTGTCCATGAACTCCTGGGCTGCGTATCCGGTAACCCTTTCGCAGGAGGAGGATGTGTATAGGAAACGGCCATCAGGATCTATCCAGAATTCCCAGTCGTAGGTGTTGTCTGCTACGATACGATATTTTTCCTCACTCTCTCGCAATGCCTTCTCTGCCCGCTTGCGTTCGGTGATATTATCGAAAACAGCTACGAAGTGTTCTTTTTCCGTGCTGTAAACAGAGATCAAAAGCCATATTCCCAGAGGTTTGAACTCTATCTCAAACTTCTCTGGCTTGCCTGTCAATGCAACTCGACTATAAGTCTCAAGTAACTCCGGATGTGACTCTTTTATCCCTGGAATTACTTCTGTAGCTCTCTTTCCATTCACGTTTTTTAAGCTGGTTAATTGTTCGAATGCCCTGTTAGTATCTAGATAGATGAAATCTACCGGATGTCCATATTCATCGTAAAGCAGCTTGCAGTATGCAAATCCATCCAACATGTTTTCAAAGAGAAGGTGATACCTTCTTTCGCTTTCCTGAAGTTTTTCTTCAAGCACTTTCTGGCTATTTATATCGAATCCAGAGATATTTACACAATTTTGTTCAGGTAAAGGTGAAAAAACAACTAAGAATAATCTGTCTCCAGCTTTAAATTCTATTTTTTCAGGACTATTCCGGGAAATTACTCCCTGTACAAGCTCTTTAATATCCGAGGGTACTTTTTCTCCTAATTCCACGCCCCACTCCTGCAATAAGGGCTCCCCAGCCTTATTTGAGTAAAGTACAGTCCCATCCTTTGCCACACTGAGCACAGGATTAGGGTTTTTTGCTGAAAATTCTTCTATTTCAGCTTTCATTTTCACTTAAGTCCCCCTGTATGCAACAAAATACCTATCCTTCAAAATTATCGAATAAATAAACTACAATTTTAACCTGCATTTTATTCCATATGTTATATAAGAAATATTTCCATTTATTATTATCTGTAATATAATAAAATCTCTCGTAAAGCTAGTTCGCATTTATTCGCACTATAAGTTTATTTCTTCTTACATTATTGAAAAAATTATAAAAAGTATAAAACATTCAATTTACAAAAAAATATCCATTGTTTATTTGACTTGACTTTTCATTTATACATTCTCTTCTTTACCACCATTTAATATGTGTTTTTAATGAGAAAAGACCTGTAGTGTGCCATATCTTCTTTGAACATTTCTTTGCTATTTCTCCTGATAATGCTTTACATTTTTGCCTATAATTTTGGCTTTCAAATGGCGGTTTCTTAATTATATTTCTCTTAATATTATAGTCTTTGAGTACTAATCTACAGGTGATACGGTTTGAAATCAAGACCATCTCTTATTTTCTAGGTTTTTGTTTATTTGAGGTTTTGAGGTCGATCACTAACGAAAGTTTTGTTCAGTCTTATTAGGTAATTATCAATGGTTTCCTGCTAAGACATGTAGTAATGAATGAAATAAAGAATGAAATAAGGAGACTCAAATCTATGGTTAATACAAAAGTAAATGTTAGGTGGATGGATGGATATTTTGAGTCATTTGATTGCACAGAAGTTAGATTTGGTTTAGATCTTCTGTGGATGATGTTGAATGACAACAAAAACCGGCATATTCCACTTCGAAACGTACGTTGGTTCTCAGTTACACCGGTAAGTCGTGAAACTACGTGAGTTAATATCTATTTTTATCGTTAGATATGAATAAAACGACTATTTTTTTTCCGAGCTACCTTAATTCATAAAAGAACAAAAATAATCTGCAAGTAGTATCTTTTTTGCTTGGCCTTGAAGCTGAATCTTCAGCAACAAAAAGTGCTCAATGCTTTTGAGATAGCTAAAGCCATGTAGTTTCAACGCTCTGATACATCAGGTTAGGGGCAGCTCTACGATGGTCAAGGTGGCCGTGTGAAATCAGCACGGTTTTTGGGTCCATGCTGTTGAGAGGATATTCAGGATTATCTCCTGCTTTTATCCCGTAATCGAGAAGAATTTCTTGATTTACAAGCAAACCCGAACGTCCTACTTCCCTGCATCCGCCTTTAAAACTGAGCTCCAGAACAATATCTCCTTAAGACTTATCTTTTTTTATATTCCTGCGATATTTATACTAATGTTTCTACTATATATTTACTATAATATTTGTTAAATACTCCTATATAGGCTCAAGAGGTCTTATTTCTTTATACTAAATATTCTTAAGAAACTATATCCAAACATAGCAAAATTACTCATAATACTGCGCTTCTTTTACGTTTTAGGAGGATTTAATTCATAATACGTTAAAACCAACCAATTCAATATTTAAACAAAAGTAGAAGTTAGTGTTACAGAGACTTTTGGTTCGCTTTATCAAATAGCATTTTCATGCGTCTAAAAATTATCTTTTAACAAATTTCATCTTAGAAAAGCTTTGATTTTTCATAGACTGATTTGTTTAATTTTTGTATCAACA
This sequence comes from uncultured Methanosarcinales archaeon, assembly GCA_964520335.1. Taxonomy (GTDB): domain Archaea; phylum Halobacteriota; class Methanosarcinia; order Methanosarcinales; family Methanosarcinaceae; genus Methanosarcina. The sequence continues at coordinate 4,247 of CAZFNE010000217.1, forward strand.
GTCTAAAAATAGAAAGATTTATATGTTTTTTTGACTAAATAAGATTGATCACGAATATGAACTATCTTATAACCGTTAAGGAATTAGTCCTCCAACCCTCAGAATTTTTCAAAAAAATGCCCAAAATTGAAAATTATTATGATCCTTTGATATTTGCAGGGTTATGCAACATTCCTGCACTCATCTTGATTATAGATATAAATTCTTTTACTGCTATGTACACAGGGTTTTTGATCGGCCTTATTATAAGACTTTTTGCATACAGTGCCATTCTACATATTTTATGGAAAACAGTTGGTGGGACAGCTGATTTCAAACATTCCTTTCAAATTTATGCTTATTCAAATGTCATTGAATTATTTGCTGTTCTTGTAGGAGAACTAAGTCTATTACTGCTCCCATATCAAATCTATATACGAGTACGGGGAGGTCAGTTTGTTCATAATCTTGGCTTGGGAAGGTCGGCATCAGTTGCGATTATCGGAGGAATCTTCGAAATAGCTGGAGCAATAATCATTTTAGGAATGCTAGGTTCCCTTTATTGATAATCTATCATAGAAGTTAAAAAGCCCCGAATGAAAAATAATTTGACCACAATTATGCATTAGTTAACTTTTTTTCCTCTTTAACTATAGAAGCTTTTGCTGATTGGGTGATTGCTCCTAATGTAAAACCTATCCAGTAACTCCATGTGGGACTTTCTAGTAAATAATTTACTACAGTTAAGCCCACTATAAAAATACTTATGTAGATGAGAGAATGTTTGGCATTAGCATGCATAATATTCACCTTAATAAAATAAAAATACTATATTAGTAACTAAAATCTCTTTTAGCTCTTGCAAGCTTTAAAATGCATAAAATTTTTTCCAAGAATAATCTAAGAATTGAATTCATATCTATTTAAATTTTTACTATATGATATCCAAGTAAATAAATGCAAATCGGCAATTTTTTTGGAATTAGAAATTTCACACATTAATGGTAGCAAAAATGCAGAAATAAAGCTGCAAACCAAGAATTAAAAACTATTCTGATATCGAGAATAACCTGTACTACCAAACTACAATTTCCTCAAACTCTTGATTAGAAACCTTACTAGAATTGATGTTTTTTCGTCTTAAGAACGAATATTAAAGAAACTGGATCTATTTAAAGCCACGAAAATTCAGAAATTAATGGACAGAGTTAAAACGAATATTTAAGAATCTAGGTACGTATTCAATATTTTATCCTTTTATCATATCCTTTATTATTAAATTTTTAACCTCAAAATTTGTAAAATATTTTCGTATTTTAGATTAGTTTATATTCAAAAAAACTCTGCTTTTATTCCTAGTCGAGCAGAATTTCTTGATTTACAAGCAAACCCGAAAGTCCTATTTCCCTACATCTGCCTTTAAAACTGAGCTCCAGAATGAATCTCCTTAAAATCTATTTTACTTTACATTTCTCTATGTGTTTGAAAAATTTATCTAATGATTTATCTAAACAAACTCAAATATTTACAAATTTTACATGTACGTATAATTGTGCAAAAAAAGCATTTTGAGGAATGACACATTAGCAAAAAGAGTATATATAGAAACTATTTACTATTTTCTAAATTTTTAGGTAGAGGTTGCCATGTCTTAAATATTTTGATTTAAGAATCATTCAAACGATAGGAGGAGAGAACGACAATGAATATTTCTATCAGATTAGAAGAAGAAAAGGACTTCAAAATTGTAGAATACATGACAAGAGAAGCATTCTGG
>CAZFNE010000218.1:0-4332 GCA_964520335.1 uncultured Methanosarcinales archaeon
AAGAAAAGCTTGAAGGCAGGAAAGAAAGAAGTTTTATGGTTTTTCACCCTTCCTGGGGTTATTTTGCAGCAGAATACGGGCTTACAATGATTCCGGTTGAAATCGAAGGCAAAGAGCCAAGTGCTCAGGACCTTGCAAAGCTTGTAGACCTCGCAGAAGAAAAGCACGTCAAAGTAATTTTTGTACAGCCCCAATTCAGTACACGCAATGCACAGGCTATAGCTAATGAAATAGGCGGGGAAGTTGTAGCAGTGGACCCTCTTGCAAAAAATTATATTGAAAATATGGATAATGTCTCTGATATTTTTGCCAGGAATCTGGTATAAAACCAGAATCAAATTTAGAATAAATCCAATCTTAAAGTTTTTAATATAAAACTTATAATAAAATTTGGAAATAAACTCTTAGAGCACGTATTCAGACAGAAAACGGGAATAAACGTTTTAGTAACAGTACTTCAAGAAAAACGATAATTTAAGGAAGGAAAGTAATGAAAAAAATAGTAAAGCTCGAAAATGTCTGGGTTCGTTATGGAAACCAAACAATTCTTGAAGCAATAAATCTTGAGCTTAAAGAAGCTAAAGGACTCCTTGGAATTATTGGGCCTAATGGGGGAGGGAAAACTACATTTCTTAAAGTCCTGTTGGGGCTTTTGAAGCCATCTACGGGTAATGTAAAGCTTTTCGGAAACCCTCCTGAGAAGAGCAGGTCCCTTGTAGGATATGTCCCTCAATACAAGGGATTTGACTTTGATTTTCCTATCAGTGTCTGGGAAGTAGTCCTGACAGGCAGAATAAGCCATACTGGTTTTCTAAGAAAATATACTGCAGAGGATAAAAAAGCTACTGGAGAAGCTCTTAAAACCGTTGAAATGTATGAGTATAAAGATAGGCAGATAGGTCAGCTTTCCGGAGGACAAAGACAGAGAGTTTTTATTGCGCGGGCTCTTGCTACTAATCCTAAACTTCTCCTTCTAGATGAACCCAACTCAGGCCTGGACCCTCATATGCAGGACGAGCTTTATCGACTTCTTGATAAACTAAAACACGAGATGGCAATTATTATGGTTACCCATGACCTTAGTGCAGTTTCCGTTTATGTAGATAAAATAGCCTGCCTCAATCGCACTCTTCATTACCACGATTCAAGAGAGATTTCCATTGAAGATCTGGAAGCTACTTATCAGTGCCCTATAGAACTTATCGCGCATGGAGTACCTCACAGGGTGCTGCAAATACATAAAAAGAACCCCTGAAGATCATGAAGAGGAGTTAAAAACGATTTTAAAGGAGAAATAAGATGTTTGATCTTCTACAATATGATTTTATCCAGAACGCTCTTGCAGCTGCAATTCTTGCAAGTATAGCCTGCGGAATTATAGGCGTTTATGTCGTTGTTAAAAAAATTGTTTTCATTAGTGGAGGAATAGCTCACGCGTCATTTGGAGGCGTGGGGTTGAGTTATTATCTTGGAATTGATCCAATTATTGGAGTCATTCCGTTTAGCCTGGCTTCAGCCCTTGTTATGGGAACCGTGAGCAAGAAATCTAAAATTCCTGAAGACAGTGCGATTGGGATTCTCTGGTCTCTTGGAATGGCATTGGGAGTCATTTTTGTTTATCTTTCTGAAGGTTACACTTCAGACCTGATGTATTACCTTTTTGGAAATATCCTGATGGTTCTTAACTCTGATCTTTATCTTATGCTCGCTCTTGATGTCATTATTGTAGGGGCAGTTTATCTATTTTACAAAGAGTTTCTGGCTCTGTGTTTTGATGAAGAGTTCACAACAGTCCAGGGGTTACCCACGCAGAAACTTTACCTTTTATTACTTTGCATAATTGCCCTTACAATTGTTGTACTCATTAAAGTTGTAGGTATTATTCTTGTAATAGCCCTCCTTACTATACCCGCTTCCTTGAGTCGTAAATTTACGCATAATCTCCCGCGTATGATGCTCATTTCAGTTTTTATTGGAACTTTAATAAGTATTACTGGAATCGTCTTATCCTCATTACTTGATGTTCCTTCTGGCGCAACGATTATTCTTGTACTGAGCTTTGTATATGGACTTGTGACACTGGGAATGGAGTTTCTTGAAAGTAGAAGACCAATATCTGAAACTAAAGAAGCTTGAAAAATCTGGAAATTGTGAGATTCCAAAAAACCTAGCAAACTAGAAAACATTTAGACTTAAGATTGAAATCCTAAAGATTTCAATAACTAAAAAATTTTAAATTTTAAAAGATCAGATAAACATTAAGAGCTTATAGAGGTATCATTTGAACTTCCTTTCAAGTCATGCTTGAAGACATCAATTTTTCTTTTTCTTACTTTTCTTACTTTTCTCTAAATTCTTACTTTTCTCTAATTTTATCTGTTAGCTTCTAGAAATAGAATTGCTTGAATTCGCAATTTACTTTCAGCTTTCCAATATATTTTCTTAATATAGAAAATAAATAATAAAAAAGAAAAAAAAAATCACACTTTTAAAAATTACATCAGAATCAAATAATATTTCAATTGTATAACAATATATAAAGAAGTATATGTACTACTTTAACGATATTAACTGATAAGCAAGAATATTTGTGGAGGGGGACAACGGTTATTTTATAATTATATTTATCCCGTTTTATTATGACAAAATTTTATATATGGTGAGGTGCAAGAGCGTAAGAGTTTAATTAAATTTATTTTATAGAACTTCAGAATTAAATCTTCCAGGTCGGAACCTCAAAAACGGAGTTTAAACATTGAAAATAAATGCCTATAACCGCTTTACGTGGGGAAGCGATGGATTAAAACAATAATAAATCCAGTGGATACACTTGAAAAGCCCCTCATTCAATTGTATCTTTGAAAGCCACCTACTAAATAATATACATCAATCCGTCATTGTACGGAAACCATCTCGAAACTACCAGAAAATGAATCTACCAGGGTGATAAAATGGACCGTGATACAACCCAGGATCAAAATATAGAAGAGAATGAAATCTTCGATGGCGAATGCCTTGACCTTCCGGACATTCCTCTGCCGGAAACAGACAACGTTTTATATTCAATATTGAACTCCTTAAATCAGAATATTGCAGATTTTCACACTTTCGTGAAATTCAATAATTTTCTGTCTGAGGACCACCTGAATATTGAGCTTCTTAAAAGGAGTATGGGCATCCACAGAGACTTTACAGCTCTGTTTTTACATACTAAAGAAGAACTTGTATTTACATATCCAGAGTTTATAGAAAAAACCGAGAAAATGCTTTTCAAGGGGGATGTTGGTACAAACTCCATAAAATACACCTACAAACTCTGTAAGATAATAAGTGACTATAAAATAGCCCTTCACAGAGAAGGATATCTGCCTGACTTAAGAAGACAGTTGCCCCTGGTTGACATTTAATTCCAGGAAATTTAATTTTTCAATATCTTTTTTTGCAAGACTATTATTTTATTAATTCATTGTTTTAGGTTAACAATAGAACCTATTATGTCAGGTTTAAAGAAATGAGAAGAATTTTTTACCTCTATTTTCTGAATTCTGGCTTCCTTAAAAATTTAGAGTACTTCGAAATTCTTATATTACTTTTTCAGTACATGCTTAGTCTTATATTTATTAAAATATATTTTGATGCAGGCATCTGTGAAAAACGGTGTCTAAAAAACGGTACTTATAAAAAACGGAATTTAAAAGACAAAATTACTATGCAGATGCCTGTTCTCATTTGCTAGTTAATTTATCTTTATCAATTTAAGCTGCAAACTTTTTTGTTTAAGTCCAAGAGTTATATTTTTCTGATCAATTTTTCTAATTGAGGTTATCTATTGAGACTGTTTATTTTATCCAACCCTTATCCAATTTTTAATTAAGCAATTCTCTTTAGTAACTATTAGGTTCATTACTTAACATCAAAAAAAATAAAAAATTAGAATAAATATAACTTCTTTTTAAATCTTCTGCATTAAAACAAAAAATATATATAGCAATTAATAATAAATCTTTAATTATATAATTAAGGACAGAAGATAAGTAACTATACTTTAACTCACCAAAAAAGTGGTATGGGAGGCCTAAATATCTTAGGCCTAAGATATTTATATTTAGGGTGAGATATCCTCCCACAATTAATTTATATTTATTTTTTCTTTTCCCTAAATATTCTTTCTCTGTATATTACTACTGTCAGGATTGCTGCTATCGTTGTTAATACCTCAAATCCTGGACTCTTTTTATTTTGAGTTTGTTTTTGCTCTTTTTCCATGTTTTCTTTAGTAACTGTGTTTGTATTCTGTTTGTTTTGTCCAGAATCTTTTTCCTTTGGCTCAAT
>CAZFNE010000218.1:4432-5991 GCA_964520335.1 uncultured Methanosarcinales archaeon
GATATTTCTGCATTTTCCATCGTTTGAGAGTTTATAACCCCATTATTTCCTATCCAGATATTCAGGAATCTATAGACTTCATCAGCAGGCATTTCTGAAACCAGGCTTGATTTTCCTTTAAGCATTTCGACAGTTGCTTTTGTCTTTCCAAGATTCTTCTTTGCATCGAATGTTATCTGGATTACACAGGTATTTTTGTTCACAAAGTCAAACTTTGTGTTCTTGTCGTTTGTTATATATGCCTGTGTACTTTCTTTAGTTTCGATATTCTTCGCGGATTCAGGAGAAGTCGTCAATCCACCACTTCCGCCTTTACTTGAACTGCTTGAGTGACTACCCCCACTGCTTCCACCGGCGTTTCCATTATTATTCTGGTTATTGTTCTGGTTGTCGTTATTGTTTTGATTGTCCTGGTTGTTATTCTGGTTATTATTATCCTGGTTTTGGTTCTGGTTATTTTCATTATCCTGTGAATTATCTTCTTTGTCTTCTTTACTTTGTTTTATGAATATTTGCTGTTTGGCTGTGCTCTTTTGGTCTGGAAGCTCGTTGCAGCTCACAATTGCCGTATTTTTGATGTATCCTTCTTCTTCTCCATTTCCATTTTCTTCTATGTCTTCTTCTGTCAGTTCATAGCTTCCAGTATACTTCCACACCTCTCCAGGTTTAATTCTTCCTGAATCCACTCTTTCTGAATCTATTTCATCTCCAATTGGCCCTTCTAATTCTATGAGTGAATCTTCCACTTCAATTCCTGTCAGATCTACTTTTCCTTCGTTCTTTACTATTACCTGGTACTGGATAATGTCTCCTGGCTCATTTATTATGCAGTCTCCGGTTTCGTCTGTCCCAATCACTGCTTTGTATATACAGAGATCTGTTTTCTGGAGAATTGGCTCTTTTTCAGTGCATTTCTTGTCCGGAAGTTCCTTGCAGCTGACAGTTGCCGTATTTTTTATATATCCATGTTCTGCATTTCCATCATTTTCAATGTCTTCTTCAGTTACTTCGTATTCCCCATAGAATTTCCAGGTCTCTCCGACATTTAGAACTCCTGGTTCAAATTCATCTCCTTTTGGTCCTTTCAATTCTATCAGGTCATCGTGGACTGAAACATCTGTCAGGTCAACATTTCCATCATTTTTGACAACTATTCTGTACTTTATTATGTCTCCAGCTTCGTTTATTATGCAGTCTCCTTCCTCATCCACTCCTATTATTGACTTTGATATGCAGTAGGAAGGATGTTGTTGAGCTTTTACAGTTTCACTATCATTATTCGATGTAGTTGTGTTATTTCCAAAAGTACCTGTTGTAAAAGCTATGTTGGTAACAAAACCCGCATTAATATCTGCTTGCGTTACAGTGTAAGTAGCGTTTGCAAGAACGCTTTGCTCTGGTATCAGGTTTCCACTTGTTACCAGGATCGTCCCCACTTTATCGTCGGTAACTGTTATTGGGCCTGTAATATTGACATTTCCAATGTTCGTTACATTGTATGTATAGGTTATAATTTCTCCAGGATGTGAATATGTTGAAGGGCTTGCTGACTTATTTAT
>CAZFNE010000219.1:0-3658 GCA_964520335.1 uncultured Methanosarcinales archaeon
TAATATTAATAATGTGTATTTTAAGATGGACTTTAAACATTTTCCTTTTGAAAACTGGTTTCATAAAAATTTTTAGTTAATCACAATTGTTCAAAGGTGGAAAGAGAGCTACATAAAACTGAAAAACCTCCCACAAAAATGACCTGCCTTAAATAATATAACGTAAAATGAATATAAAAAGAAATTCATGTTTACAATTTAAAATAGGAAATAAACAACTTTGTTATAAGGTTAAGAAAATACAATTTAGTTCGGTTTGCAAAATTTACTGAAATGTTTCTGATATAATAAATTCATAACTTGTGGATATTAATGGTGACCACAGGCTATCTGCCTAGTAACAAATAAGAATAATTATAATTATTATAATAAGCATTATTAATAGTGTAAATAATACATATAATATAGTACTGATACCGATAAAAAAGAACGAAAACAAAAAAGTATCTCGATTAGACTTTACAGTAGACTTTACAAGTTAATCAGGCATTTATTTTTTAAGCTTTAAGCCTTTTTCAGAATAATTTACCCAGTTTCTCGAAAAAAATATGCTAAGAAAACTCGTAAAAATGCTCTCAAAATAAAAAATCAATTTGTATAAAAGGGTTTATATTCTATTTTATGCGATTTAAAGCTAAAATGGGAGACTTTTCAGGAACAGGCGAACTTGTTAACTACCCAAAAAATAAGGGAACACTGAGATAAATATTTATAGTCAGTACAATTAGATTATATCGAGGTACAAATTTAAAATCTGTAGTGGGGGAAAAATATGAAAATTCGAGTAGTTAGTTCACGAGAAGAAATCTCTACCTTAAATCCAAATGAACGTGTTGTTCATCTGGCGTTCAGGCCTTCGAACAAGGATATCTTTGCACTGGTTGAAACCTGCCCAAAAATTGAGGTAATTCAGTTGCCTCAGTCATACAGGCGCACGATTTCCCAGTCTATTGAAATGTTCCTTGAGATGCAGAGAATAAAACTAATTGAAGGCGATGTCTGGGGACACAGGAAAGATATCAATGAGTATTATAGCGTTCCTGCCTCAGTCATTGAGAAAATAAAACAGATGAAGATCGAGGGTAAATCCAGCAAGGATATTGAAGCAAAAGTCTCACGTGAAAGTAAACTTAACCCCGAGATGGTTGCATATATCCTGAATAAGGAAGCTCCTGCCTGATTTAAACAAAAAACAGACTTGATTTAGTAATAGAATTAACTCTGTGAGCTTTTTACTGGAAATTAGAATGCATCTGAAGACAGTAACAATAAGCAGTTGATCAAAGATAATATTTTATTAACTAATTCGGTAAAATAATTTTACTAAATTATTTGATCTATAAATTAATTAAATATTTTTGATTTAATTAAAACTTGGATTAATTAAACTGAATCTCCATTTAAATGAAAACTGCCCTAATTATTATCTTCAACAATCTAGTTTCCAGCTTAAAGTTTAGGTTTTTTGAAGCTTTATTTTAAAATTATTTCAAAATTATAATTCTAAATATTTGCTTTGACTTCCTTAATAGGCTTCCTGCATTTTAAATCTTTTTTATCAAATATCAAGATTTTTAAGGCTTGAATTTCTTCAAATCCAGAAAACAAACTGAATGCTATGCCATTTCTAGTTGTAAGCTTTTCAGGACCCCGTTCTTATGGACCTTTTATATATTTTCACCCACATCCCTATTTTTTAGGGTTTACAGCAGCAAGAGAAATGTATTTAGATTCACTTACCCCATTGGTTATCATCAGCTTCGGAAAAGGAAATTTTGGAAAGACGATTGCATCCTTTATGGGGAACAAGAATAAGAATTTTTTTGGATTTGCTGGATTTACAACATATAGGAGACTTCTCTTTCTCTTTAAATTAACTTGTTCAAAATACAGCCTTGGAAATAATACCTGATTTAAAATTACTATTAACTTTTATAGTATTATAATTAGAATTTCATGGAATAACTGAAAATAGTAGTTTGAAAATGAATATGGGGAGATAATTATTAGCTGGGCTTATAAAGTTAGGATACAGTCTGAAAATTTTCTGATACTGGAATTAAATGCATAAAAGTGCCCGGTTAAGCATAAACTTTACGTTTTAAATGGTGGGCGCTATGGCAATCGAGAATGAGTCTAATTATATTCTGCCTGGAAAAGCAGAATCTTACTGGATGGAATCAACACCAAAATCAATGTATCCTTCTCTTTCTGGCGATATCCGTGTTGATGTAGCGGTTTTAGGGGGAGGAATTGCTGGAATTACAACTGCTTACCTTTTAAAAGAAGCAGGAATATTATCTGTAGCAGTAATTGAAGCCAATAGGATAATCTCAGGGGTAACCGGACATACTACGGCAAAGGTTACATCTCAACATCAGTTTATTTATGACCGCCTGATCTCAAAGTTCGGAAAAGAACAGGCACAGCAGTACGCAGATTCCAACCAGGCAGCTATAGAGAAAATAGCAGAGCTCGTAAGATCAAAAAATATAGATTGCGACTTCATGCGTAAGCCTGCATATGTTTATGCAGAATCGGAAAAATCTGTAAGCAAAATCCAGACTGAAGTAGAAGCTGCCAAGAGCCTTGGGATCCCTGCATCTTTTGTAGAAAACCTTACTTTTCCTTTCAAGACATATGGAGCCGTACGCTTTAATAACCAGGCTCAATTTCATCCCAGAAAGTATCTCTGTGCCCTTGCAAAAGAATTCGAGAAGGCAGGAGGCCAGATTTTTGAAAAAACCAGGGCCTTGAAAATGGAGGGGGACGGCCCTATAACAATAACTACGGATAAAGGAACAGTAACTGCGCATAAAGTTATTCAGGCAACGCATTTCCCGATCAACGACAAACCTGGAATGCTCTTTCAGCGCCTGCACCAGTCCCGTTCATATGTGCTCGGGGTTCGGATTGAAGACAGGTTTCCTGAAGGCATGTTTATAAATGCTGAAGAGCCTACCCATTCTCTTCGTTCCCAGCCTGCTGAAGGGGGAGAACTGATTCTTGTATCAGGAGAAGGGCATCGTACAGGGGAAGGAGACCATGAGATTGAGCACTATCAAAACCTTGAAAAATGGATCAGGTCCGTTTATTCGGTCAGGTCTATCGATTACAGGTGGTCTGCCCAGGATGTTATAAGTATAGATCATGTCCCTTACATAGGCCGGATAACCTCAGATAATGATAATCTGTTCATTGCAACAGCATTCCGAAAATGGGGTATGACCACAGGGACAGTTGCTGCAATGATCCTTAAGGATATGATTCTTGGGAAAGCAAATCCCTGGCAGGAGGTTTATTCCCCTTCAAGGTTCAAACCAGTAGAATCCGCAAAAAGTTTATTTTCACAAGCTGCCGAAGCTACTAAAGGGCTTGTCGGAGACAGGATTCTTCCCGCGCATAAAGAGGTTTCAGACATTCCTCCTGGAGAAGGGGCTATTGTCAAAATTGATGGGCAGAAGGTGGCTGCGTACAGAAACGAAAAAGGAGTACTTCACACGCTTGACCCTGCCTGCAGACATATGGGATGTATAGTTGCATGGAATGCCGCTGAAAAGTCATGGGATTGCCCCTGTCACGGGTCTCGATATAATGCTAAAGGAGAAGTTATTCAAAGCCCTGCAGTATATAACCTTAAGAGTAAGGAAGTTAAAAA
>CAZFNE010000219.1:3758-5967 GCA_964520335.1 uncultured Methanosarcinales archaeon
TAAAAAGTAATAATATAAATAAGAAAAATATACACAGGTTTTAGGAATAAAAAATGAAAACCCTTTTCCTATAAAACAAATTTTTTATTAAAATTTTATAGAAATAATTCGTGGAAGCTTTGTCCTTTTTTAACTCTTACTTTTTAAACTCTTGCTTTCTAAATTATTGTCAACTTACCAGTACCACTCAGAAATTTGGCTTGAAAGCTGGAAAAATTAGATGTATTTGGGCTGTAATTTACTATAAATTATCTGGCTGTATAGAATAAATGCCCTTAAATGTTCCTCCTTATTTTTATATTACCTCGAAGAAATAATAACTTATGTCACTGGAGAATAAAAATATAGGTTCTTTTGAAGACCTGAAATGGAGCGACCTTCAGGACTGGGCTGGGGGAACAGCGACTGCAAAGGGGATAAAGTATCAGGAAGAGGAACGTGTCAAAGAACTCAAATGCACTCTTGAAGGCAGCCTGGTTGCCAGAGTCGAGGGCACAACTGATTATTTCACGGAAATTTCCCTGAAAAACGGGAAACTAAGCTCGATCTGTACCTGCCCCGTAGGCCATGACTGCAAGCATGGAGTTGCAGCAGTCCTTGAATATCTTGAATTAATTGAACACGGAGAAGAACTGCAATGCGTTGACGAAAAGGATTTGCTTGTTAAAAGATCCAGGCAAGAAGAAATAGGAGCTGAAACGTCGGAAATTTCTGAAATTGAAGAGGCATCGCTACGGGATTTAAAGGAATATCTTGAAAATCTGGAAAAAAGTGAACTGGTAGAAATATTATTAACATTTACGAGAAAGGATATTTTACTGGGCAAATACCTTGAGGACAGGAAGGACCTGGCATCTGAAAATGTCACAGGAATCCTTGAAGAGATTTATTCCCAACTTGGAAAGCTCTGGAAAGAAATAGAAGAATGTGATTATTCTAGTTATGAAGGTGAAGATATCCCCGATTTTTCGGAATTGCAGGTAAGACTTGAGAGTCTTCTTGATTCAGGCCATACCGAGGAATTACTGAGCGTCGGAAAAGAACTCATGGAAAAATATGAAGAGATTGCAGAATATGATGACGAGGGGGAAATTGGGATAAAAGTAGCTAATAGTATGGATATAGTGTTCAAAGGCTTGATCCAATCATCCCTGCCTGCCCATCAAAAAATGACTTACATGCTTGCAATTGAATTAAAAGACAATTACAGTATCCTTAATGAACATACTTTCTGGAAGGAAAATTTCCCTAACGAAGAATGGAAACTTTTCGCAGAAATTTTAAAAACTCGATTGCATGAAGCTGAAAAAACAAAAGATTCTTCCCGTGTTTCATCCTGGAAACTCGATTATACTGTTGATAGGCTTATCGATGCCCTGAGAAAAGCCGGGCTTTCTGAGGAAATTATTCCAATCTGCGAGTCTGAAGCCGAAAAAACCGGTAATTATATCAGGCTCGTGAGAATACTGCTTGAATTTGGAAAGAAAAAGGAAGCAGAAGAATGGATTTACAGAGGAATTAAAAAAATTGGGAGATATAAACCAGAAATTGCCCATGAACTCTGGCTTGTACTTGTTGAAATTAAAGAAAATGAAGGGGATTGGCTCTTTGTAACCGCACTTGAAACTGAGGAATTTTTCAGGCTTCCCCAGATAAGCAGCTATATTGGGATGAGAGATTCAGCCGAAAAAGCAGGGAAATGGCAGGAAATTAGGCAAGCTGCGCTTAAATACTTGAAAACCGGGGATCTTCCAGCCAGCCCGGAAAAAATCAAGGAAGAGTTTTCAATCTTCCCTGCCATTCTCCCAAAAACAGGTCTCCTTGAAACTGGTTTTGAAAGGAAAATCAAGCCCCCTGTTCTTGACCTTTTAATTAAAATAGCGATCCTGGAAAGAAACCCTGAAGAGGTAATTCACTGGTATGAAGAGATTAAAAACAGCAAAGAGGATACGGAAAAGTACTGGAATTCCATATCAGAAAGCGAAATTGCAAATGTCGTCAGGAACAGCTATCCTGAAGTTGCCGTTGAGATCTGGAAGAAACTTGCAGATGAATTAATCTCAGAAGCTAAGGTCAATGCCTACGAAGAGGCATCAGCGTACATCCGAAAAATAAAAGAAACCCTTGAAGCCTCAGGCAAGAAAAAAGAATGGAAAACTTATCTTCAGCAGATAAAAGAATCTAATAGGCGAAAAAGAAAATTAATTGA
>CAZFNE010000220.1:0-5940 GCA_964520335.1 uncultured Methanosarcinales archaeon
GTTCAAGAAAAGCCCTTAGATGATTGGGCCAGGCCTGGGCTGTTACAGGGTTCTTATCTACAATTACCGGTTTTGCTTCCCAGTTAGTTCCGCAGCAAGATTTGCTAAACTAAACTTTATAATAAATTCAGTCCCGGAATCCCTTATTAAGTCCAGCGTCCCATCAAGCTGGTCGGTCAGAATTGTTACAAGCTGGATGCCCAGGGTTTCACTATCTGCCAGGTTGAAATTCTCAGGAATGCCTACCCCATTGTCCGAAACGCTCAGGGTATAGTTGATCTTACTGCTTTCTCTATTCCCTGAATTTGCTTTTATTTTATCCCCCTGGACACTTCTTTGGTCAAACGTATCGCCTTCAATACTGTCCATGGATTCCTGCTGTTCTTCCCTGGATATTCGAATCCGGATTTCTCCCTCGTTTCTTTCCGGGAAGGCATGTTTCAGGGAATTGGAAACAAGCTCGTTTACAATTATTCCCAGAGGTATTGCATTGTCCATGTCAAAGAAAATGTTTTCCGGAAGGTCTAATTTTAAACTTATATTGGAATTACCAACCCTGTAAGTCTGGAAAAGGCTTTTGATAAGCTTCTGCAAATACAGGGAAAAATTAAGGGAATCAGTCCCTTTTCCTGCATATAGTTCTTCGTGGATAAGGGCAATGGAAGCTGCCCTGTCCTGGCTTTCCCTGAAAGCTTCAAGAATCTCCGAATGCGTCAAATCCGGTTTGCTATTAAGGTTTTCAGCCTGAAGGTCAAGCAAAGAGGAGATTACCTGCAAGTTATTCTTGATCCTGTGATGGATTTCTTTTAAGCGGGCAGTTTCAAGGTCTATCAGCGCTTTTTCGGTTTTTTTGCGCTCAGTAATATCCTGGGTTGTGCCCCGCACCATAACAGGGAATTTTCTACCATCAAAAATGATTTCGCACTGCTCATGGACAATACGCTCTATTCCGTCGGCTGCAATTATCCTGAATTCGGTATTATACAATTCGCCTTTAAAGGCTCTTTTATTTAAATTATCCACGTATTCTTTATCCTCAGGATGTATATAATCCAAAAATAACTCATAAGTTATCTCAATTTCCTGAGGGGAGAGTCTGAAAATCCTGTATTTTTCATCGGACCAGTAAACCTCGCCTGTTACAAGGTTCCAGTCCCAATTTCCTATATGGGCCATTTTCTGGGCTTCGGCAAGGCCTCTTTCACTTTCTTTTAAGGAGTTATATGCCACAGAAAGCTGTTTTGTCCTTTCTTTAACTTTTTCTTCTAAAGTATCATGTGCTTTTTTAAGGGCTTCTTCCGATTGCTTGCGCTCAGTAATATCATTAAAAAGAATTGCGACTTTTCTGCTTTCCTGCTCCCCAATATGATATGCATAGACTTCATACCACCGATGAAGTTCTTCAACTCTATTTTCAAACCGGACTGACTCTCCTGTAAGCGCAACCTTGCCATAGATTTCATACCAGTATTCCTCATTTCCAGGAGCCAGTTCCCGTATTCTTTTCCCAACTGCATCCTTGAATCCAGTTTGCCGTTCAAACGCTGGATTAGTTTCAACAAAAATGTAATCAATTGGCTTCTCATTTTCTTCAAATAACATTTCAATGATACAGAATCCTTCGTCCATTGTATTAAATAGGGTTCGATATCTTTCTTCGGATTTTCTAAGAGCATCCTCTACCTTTTTGCGCTCGGTAATATCATTGAATATAGTATATACCTGGAAGGGTTTTCCTTCTCCGGGCCGGATGATAGGCACAGCGTTGACGTTGATCCAGCGGTATTTCTTCTCTTGCGGGTTATAAACTCCCATAACCTTATTTCGCACCTCCTGGCCTTCCCGCAGGGCCAACATGGCCGGGTGCTCCACGCCCGGGAAAGGGGTGCCGTCTTCTCTAATAGTCAGATGCTCCTCGTCCAATGACGAGCTGCCCAGGAACTCATCCGGGGTCTTGCCAAGAACCTTTTCGGCTGCAGGATTCATGGAAACGATCTTGCCGTCGGTATCCTGGTAGACCACTCCTTGAAGCATTGTCTCAAATAAAAGCCGGTAATGCTGTTCTGACTGCTGAAGAGCTTCTTCTGTCTGCTTGCGCTCGGTAATATCTATAAATGTTCCCACACTACCGCGTACGTTCCCTTCAGCATCATGCAAAGGACTTGCTGAGCCTAAAAGGGCTCTCCATTTTCCGCTTGGTAGAAGTACATCAAATTCAACATTTCGAATATCAGTGTCTTTCAGGGCAGATTCTTGCATTGGCAGTTCATCTGCAGTTAATTCGCGCCCTTTATGGAAAAAGCGCCTTACAGGGGTAGTATTTGCCGAAACGTTTTCGCCTTCTTCGGCTTCATAGAATTTGTTGGCCATTCTGTTGCCTGTAATATTATGGCACTGCGGGTCATGGCCAATCCAGATAGCAACAGGGGCAACTTCCATCACAGTTTCAATTTCTTCAGCACTCTGGCGGATCTGTTCTTCCAATTGTTTGCGCTCAGTAATATCTCTGAATATTACTGCAAACTTCCCATATTTAGGGCTGAAAACATAAACTTCAAGGTGCCTGCCTAAGGCCTCACTAAAGAATTCGAAATTCTCCGGCTGGCCTGAAAGCGCTACCTGCCCGTATTTTTTAATTGCCATTCGGCTTGCATCCGGGAATAATTCAAGGACAGATTTGTCTATTATCTCTTCTTTCTTTAAGCCTGTAGTAATCTCATAAGCCGGATTAACATCAAGGCAGATGTAATCGCAGGGCTCCCCATTTTCATTGCAGACGGTTTTCCCAAGCAAAAAGGCCTGGGTCATGTTTTTGAAAAGTATCCGGTAACGCTCCTCGCTTTCTCGGAGGGCTTCTTCAGCCTGTTTGCGCCAGGAGATATCTCTTAAAATCAAGGCAATTTTTCCTTTTTCAGGGCTGAACACATAAATCTCAAGATACTTATTTGCAACTTTACTGAAAATCTCGAAATTAGCCGGTTTGCCTGAGAGAGCTACTTTTTTATACTCTTCAAGGGCTATGGGGTTCGCATTCGGGAATAATTCCAACATAGTTTTGCCTAACGTCTCTTCCCTTTTTACTCCCAGATAACGCTCAAAAGTCGGGTTTATCTCAAGGTAACGGTAATCATAAGGTTTTTCGTTTTCGTCATAAAGGCACTCGATAAGTCCGAAACCCTCAGTCATATTTGTAAAGAGAGTCCTGTAGCGCTCCTCACTCTTTTTCAATACTTCTTCCATCTGGTAGCGTTCAGTAACATCGCGGAGGATAACAACAGCTCGTTGCTCTCCACTGGTATCTTTGAAGAGGGCGGTAGTCAGTTCGCCAATAAAGCTGGACCCATTTTTCCGTTTATAAGTAAGCTGTGTCCTTGCTGAACCGGCCCGCTTGCGCTCTTCGAGCAAGCTGGAAAGGGCCGCGTCTGAAAGATCGAAGAGGAAATCCCTGCCTTTGCCAATAAGTTCTTCTTCTGCCCAGCCGAGCAGCTTGCAGGCAGCAGGATTTGCTGATAATATCTTTCCGCCTGCTGCCAGGTCAGTAACAATAATTGCATCCATACTATTCGCAAATAAGAGCCTGTAACGTTCTTCGCTTTCACTTGAGGCCTCGTTGGCTGTGATAAGTTCGACGGTCTGGGCCTGTAATTCCTCAGCCTGAGCCTGCATTTCTTCGTTATAAGCCTGCAAATCCTCTGATTGCGCCTGGATTCGCTCGTAAGCCTCAAAAATAGTCTGTTCAGCCTGTTTGCGCTCTGTAATCTCAATCCAGAAAATTGAGATTCCAGACCCTGAAGGGTAGATGTTTATTTCGTGCCAGCGTTTTGCAGCTATACTCTCAATTTCAAAGCTGGCGGGAATGCGGGCTTTCATGACCTGCCTGAAGGCTGTCTCATATTTGCTGCCAAGAGTCCCGGAAAATTTATCCCAGATGCATTCCCCTATTAGTTCTTCGGGTTTGAAACCGGCATTCTGGGCAGCGCGCTGGTTAATATATGTGAATTTCCACTCCTGGTCAAGCTCGAAAAAGCCGTCCTGAATACTTTTTAAGAGGTCTTCGAGGTGATCTTCGTGTTTTTTCACCGCTATTTCCATTTTTTTACGATCAGTAACGTCCATGAAAATAGCTGCAAATTTCCCTTTTTCGGGACAGAAGATGTAATTATCAAGATACCTGTTCAGCTCCTGGCTGAAAACTTCAACATACATCGGTTCCCCTGAGCGTGCAACCTCCCCGTATTTTTCAATCGCCAGCAGACTTGGGTTCTTTAATACTTCCTTAATAGTTCTGCCTAAAATCTCGTTTCTCTTCAAGCCCGTATTTAGTTCAAAAGCTGGATTTACTTCAAGAAAACGATAATCATAAGAATGCCCTTTCTCATCGTATAGGGGTTCTCCAAGCAGGATACCTTCATTCATATTCGTGAAAAGCAGCCTGTATTTTTTTTCACTTTCACTTAATTCCTGGTAGGCGTCTTTCAGTTCTTCAGTCTGGGTCTGGATTTCTTCAGATTGTGCCTGTAATTCTTCTGACTGAGCCTGGAGTTCTTCATTAGAGGCCTGCAGTTCCTGGGATTTTCTCTGAATCTCCTCATATGCTTTGGACAGGGCTTCTTCTGTGCGGACGCGATCAGTGACATCTATCCCTATACCGCCCACGTATCTTTCATTTTTCGAATCCGTAAAAGGGAACTTGTAATTTAGCCAGCAGTATCTTATTCCATTCAGGTCGGTGGAATCTTCCAGGTTCTGCTGAGGCTGTCCAGACTCCAGAACATAAGCATCGTTTGCCCGGAATAATTCTGCACTTTCTTTTGGCCAGAAATCAAAATCCGTCTTTCCATGCCAGTCTTTTGAGTGAACAAACTGTTTTTCATAAATATTGTTTAGATATATGTACCTGCCCTTTTCATCTTTCATAAACACAAGTGAAGGATTGTGATCCATAAGGGCCTTTATGCGTTCTTGATTTTCCTCCATGCGTTTGCGCTGTGTAATGTCGCTGAAAACTGTTATAAACTCATTTCCTTCTAGCGGGCTTGCACACACTTCAAACCACATATCTAGGGAAGCATTGTATTCCTCAAAATGAAGATCTTTTCTTTTGCCCACAACTTCAGCATAGCTGTCAAGCCAGGCCTGTTCGACAACTGGCAGGATTTCCTTAATGCGCTTCCCAACAACCTGCTCGCGCCTGAGCCCTGAATGCTTTTCATATGCAGGGTTTACATCAAGAATTAAGTTGTCAACAGGTTGTCCTTCTTCATCGAAAATGAGTTCGCAGACCTGGATGCCCTGAGAAATGGAATTGAAAATTTCCTGGTATTGGTATTTATATGCAGGCTCTTTCTTATGGGAATGATTAGGGTCATTATTATTATCATCATTGATATTGTGATCATTGATATTATGATCATTAATATTATGATCATTAATATTATGATCATTAATATTATGATCATTAATATTATGGTCATTATTCTGTATTTTTTCCCATTTTCCAGCCTTTTTAACCAGGGTGAACTGGGCCCTTGAAGAAAAATCAAGCAGTTCAAAAGCATCAAAATCCTTTAGGGAAGAGGTGCTGAGAGTTATTAAGGGTTTTTTATACACAAACGAGTCAAGCTTATCCTGGTAAGTGACGAAATTATTCCAATTTTCTTTTTTTGCCCTCGAAAAATCTTCTGCTATTCTTAGCCCTTTATAACCTCTTTCCAGGGCCTGGTTCAGCTTTCCAGCCAGGAAGTCAAGATTTTTTTGGAAATCAAAAAGCTTCTTTCCTTCTTTTGTATCTTCTTTCTCTTTCTCTTTTTCTTCTTGCTAGGCTGTACCGGAATGAATTTCGATCTGGCCTTTCTTCAAATAACTCTCAAATTCAGGAATAATTCTCTTAGAGGCTGTCTTAAAATTAAATAATGCTTTTACGCTAATTGTTCTTTAATG
>CAZFNE010000221.1:0-5926 GCA_964520335.1 uncultured Methanosarcinales archaeon
CACGCTTGAACGCAAGGATAACCCGGATGGAACAGGATATGGCATAATAAATTATCTTCCCAAGACCCATACTTTCATCTTGGAAAATAATTGTCTTTATGGTAATGAAGCTGGCAATTACAAAAACGCTGGATCTATAAGCGACATTCATACCGACCCATTATTTGCAGACCAGAAAAACCGTGATTACCATCTGAAATCACAGGGTGGAAGATGGAATGGAAAAATGTGGGTTAAAGACAGGGTGAGTTCCCCATGTATTGATGCTGGATATCCTTCTTCGGATTACTTTAAGGAGCCAGAACCAAATGGAGGAAGGATAAATATAGGAAGATATGGTAACACTAATTACGCTTCGATGTCGGGTATAATGCCCGGTTATGATGTTTGGTGGAAACAGGTGTTTTCATCCGAATGGAGAGAATTCAGGTTATTTGTGAGAATGTTTTTTTTATTCTCCTTTAACCTTTTATGAAAATATTCTCAACTCTCTTTTTTCCCTTGTTTTATATGCATTTGTAAATATTAATAAAATGTAATAGTGTACATAATTCTTCATAATAAAATTTGTACTCCAGGCTGAAGTTCTTAAAACTGGATTTGAGATTTAAAATATGCATATATGAAAATTTATTCAAATTAGAATTAGATTATTTCAGTAGCAAGGATTAAAATCCCATCTGACCCTTTTTCATTTATCTTTTTAGCAGGAGTTCCTGCGATAGAAATACCTTTCTCGTAAAATGATTTATTGACAACTGAATTTGCCCCAATTGCAATATTATCAGCTATTAAAACATCTCCAAATATTTTCGCTCCTGGCCCAATGTATACATTATTTCCTATTTTCGGAGCTAAAGTATCTTCTCTATTTGATCCGATATTTGTATCTGCATGTATCCTGCAGTTTTTTCCTATATTTGCATTTTTGTTTACGATGATTGTTCCTCTATGGGCTATACTAAGGCCTGGACCAAAAACGTTAAATGGGATGCTGAAGCCGAGTTGAACACTTAATCTATAATATCTAAACAATACATATTTGAAAAATAACTGAGAAAAAAATCCTTTTTTACAATTGTTATAATATTCTGCCTTTCTTAAAAGCCTCTCGAATTTCCATATATCATCACCAATTATTTTAGGCTTTTTATAATTTTTTCCTAAAGCTAATTTGTCTGCTTTAAGATAAAAATCATAATCTGCTTTTGATTTAATAATAATTATTCCCCCATCGGTAATTCGAGAACTTTTAGTATTGCAGATTTTAACGTTTAGATACTTCTATTTCATCTTAGACAATCAAGGGTAGAACTTATTATACTTCTAAAAGGTTATAAGTCGAAGTTTCAAATCAAGAATTCTAATATTCGACATATTTAATAAAAATAATACACAACAAAAACTGATAAGGAATGGAGAATAAATATTACTTATCTAACTTACTTATCATTAGTACGTATCTCGTCCTCTTTCAAATTTATTATATTGGCATTGAATTATCCATCTTGAAAATGAGCCTTTTATAGATAATTTTTTTTAATTTAAAGTTTTATAATTTTTAGTTGAGGTTTTAATGGACAAAAAAAAGCGCTTATGGGCATCAGAGAAAAGACAAACAGTCTTCCTATTAAGCTTTATTTTTATTTTTTTAATTAGCAATATATCTATTATCCATTCAACCGCATCCTCTGGAATAATATATATAAGTACTAATGAAAAAAATGGTTTTAACTGTGATGGGAATGATGACCAGATAGAAATAAACAAAGCGCTTTCAATTGCTGCAGAAGATCCAGAAATTACAACCGTTTATTTAAATGGTCCAAATACATACGTTATTTCGGATAGTATTTTTATTGGAAGCGATACGATTCTTGAAGGAGACTCTACGGCTATAGTCCAACTTACAGACAGCGCTTCCTGGGCTCTTGATAAGCCTCTAATTACTCAGATGGACAGCATTAAGAGTAGAAATATTACAATAAGAGGCTTTGAAATAGATGGAAACCATGGCAAAAATAATGAAGAAAGAGGAAAAGGATATTACAATCTTATTTATCTGCTTAATACCACAGGAGTAAAAGTTTATAATATGTATATGCATGATGGGCATGGAGATGGGTTAAAAATTGTAAGAAGTTCAAACATTGAGTTTTACAATAATATAGTTTATAAGTTAGGGCATGATGCACTTTACGCAATTTACTCTTCGGATCTCAAGGCTTGGAATAATAAAATAACATGTAGAACAAATAGTGGTCTGAGAATTTACAACACAAACCATGTGAAGTTCTATAATAATATTATTGATTCCGAAGGGGAGGGAGGGGCCGGGATTGAAATCCAGAAGACAGACTCGTCAATTGTAATGGATAATATTGAGATCTGCAATAATCTATTATACGAGACAAACGCTGCTGGAATCTGGATTACGGGTTATGGATCTAGCTATCCCAAAGATTCAGCAAAAAATATCCATATTCATCATAATAGGTTTTATGAAACTGGAATTAATGCTGGAGCTGATTGGGCAGGCGGGCTAGTATTGAACGGATTTCAAAATACCCTTGTAGAAAATAATACCTTTGATGGGTGTTACGGAGCAGCTGTTGCTCATAAACAGGTTACCGATGAATTTTTATCACCAGGTTCTGGATATCAAACAATTGTAAGAAATAATATAATAATTAATACCCATTTCAGCCCAACAGCCGGGAAAGGATATGCCGTATATAATAAATTAAAAGATACCCATTCTTTTGTCCTTGAGCATAACTGTCTCTCAAATAACGCTGGGGGGAACTATATTTATGCGAATTCAAAATCAGATGTTGAAATTGATCCAGATACTATATCAGAAGTTGAACAAAATATATCTTTGAAAGAAAGTTTTCCCTGGATTGAAGCCATGTCTGCAGGGCCAGAAGGATCTTATGAAATAGAGCATGGAATTAAAGACCCTAAGCAAAGAATATCTATATCTGGCCTTAAACATAGTTTCTTGAGATTCTTAAATTCCTTGAAAGAGTCCTTTTCAGGTTTTTTTAAACTTTTTGATTCAGAAAAAAATCTAAAAATAATCATGTCCCTTGTGGAGGAATCAAGAGGAAAAGCCGAAATTATCTATAGGATATATTTTAAATAAAAATTTATTAAAAATACATTTAATTTAAAACAAGCAATATTTAGATATAAATAAAAAACATTTTAATTTTTAATGCTTCTCTTCGGACATCTGGGGATTACATTGGGTATATTCTTGGGACTTTTATTGCTTGCACCCAGGTTGAAATCTATTATTAACCTGAAATATTTAATTATTGGGTCCCTCTTGCCCGATTTAATAGACAAACCAATAGGTAGAGTAATTTTTGCAACTTCACTTGAGAATGGACGTATTATAGGGCATACCTTATTATTCTGCTTTATTCTATGTCTTATCGGAGCATATTTATACAAAAACAAGGCTGAAAATAGGTATCTCTCTCTTTCTTTGGGTTCTTTTATTCACCTTATACAAGATGAAATGTGGATGCAGCCTCCAACTCTCTTATGGCCATTGTTTGGGTTAAATTTTCCAAAAGATTCAACGGATTACACTGGAATTGAATATTTAATGATAATGCTTGAAAGATCATTTGAGCCAGAACTTACTGAAAGTTTCATAAGTGAGGTATTAGGAGTCGGAATAATTACTATCTTTTTTTTATTTTGGTTAAAAAAGAAATTATGTGAGAAAGATCCTAATTAATAGCGGTTTAATTAAAGAGAATCAGGAAATTTTATTTCCTGATTTTAACGAGCAAGCCCTACTCTCTCATTTCTTTTCTTTTCTACCTGCATGTCAAAAAGCATTCCGAAGAGAAGCATTTGCAAACCCGCGCCAATTACAAGGAAACCCAATAATGGATAATAAGAAGGAAGAGGTTGTTGTAGTATAAGTTGAAGAATTCCCCATAGACCTAAGAGAACGCCTGCAGGCAAAGCTATCATTCCCAGGAAATAAAATAGTACCAGAGGATGGAAGTCCAGTACAGTATATTTTATCCTTAGTCTCCACAAAAAACCTCTAAAAATCATTGGACCTACTTTGCGAATAAATTTGCCATACCTAATTTTCGATTTTTCATTGCCGTAACGTGCAGGCATAACTACATCCATTACTCGCATTCCAAAGGCATTAAGTTTGATTAATAGGTCATTACAATAACCATAGTAAGGATAAACGGAATCGAGGTCGATTACTTCAAGAGCCTGTCTGGAGATTGCTGTATATCCATTTTGGGGGTCCATAACCTGCCAATAGCCGCTTCCTATCTTTGTGATAAAACTAAGTAGAAGATTTCCAAAAGACCTCCATCTACTCATACCGGTCATGAAGTCATCGGTAAGTAACCTGTTCCCTTTTGCATAATCAGCCCTTCCTTCTATAATCGGGAAAATTAATCTTGGAAGCTGGGCAGGATCCATCTGGTTATCTCCTGCCATAACAGCAACAACGTCCATCTCATCTTTTACGGCAAGTTTGTATCCGTCAATTATTGCAGCACCTACCCCTTTGTTAACTTCATGACGGAAATAGACTACCCTGGGGTCTCCGAATTTTTTTACAATTTCACCTGTACGATCTATACTTGCGTCGTCTATTACATAGATTTTGTCAACATATTCAGGAATTCCTCTTAGAGTTTCAGCTATTAGCAGTTCTTCATTATAAGCTGGCACTACGACCCCAATACGTGTAGTCTCAAGCTTCCGAAATATCGGGTCTACATCAAAGCTAAGATAATTAATCTTTAGTTTCTCCGTTTTAGCTGCAAGAAGGAGAGATTTTAAAGATAGATGTTCTTTACCTGAGCTCACTTTTTGCAGTGAATCTGAAGTTACGGCAAGAAAACCTATTTTTTCTTTATAGGTACTCTTTCCATTAAGAAGTAAAACAGTTTCCTGTTCACATGAAACGCGGCAGGGCCAGGAACCTACTGAAAGATCGAAACCCTGTCTTAGAGGTTCAAGGACGTGTGATAATAAATCAATATCCTGCATGCATTCCGGATAAATCACAACCAGTAATTCAGAATCCAGAGATGCCTTATACAATGTTTTAATTAAACCTTCCTCTCCCCCTGCAAGAGGAACAACTCGTGCCCCTCCGAGAGCTGCAACTTCCATGGTTCTGTCTGTAGAACCCTGATCGAGTACAAGTATACGATCAGCATAACTTGCCGCAAGTAAAACTTTACTTCCAATAGAAGCTTCTTCATTTTGAGCAGGAATCAAAACTGTAAATTCGTGCTTTAGGAGCCTGTTTGTATACTGAGAAGGCGAGGATATTATACTAATAGGATCGGAAATTAGAGAATTGAGACCAAGTGTAAGGGCTGAAGACAAACCCAATTCACCCCCTTATGCATATGCATTGCTATAACCCCCAGTATGTGTATAACTGCAAAAATATTAAAGGCTATCATACAAAAAATTATTAGACTAAGAAATATATAAAGTTAACACATGATTTAGATATTACTACAAAAATATTCAAACTGAAAAAAAATTTGCAGTTAAATTAGTTAGATACCTTTGAATAAATAATAAAACAACTAATTGATTAAATAGGTTAAAAAGTTCCCATAGTAAAAAAGCAGTCCTTCTGGTAAATAGAAATACAAGCATTCCAAACAATTTTTATATAATTGTACCTGATATGTTTATGGATAAGATAAGGTTGGAAATACTATTTTGCTAAATACACAATTTTTCAGTCAGCTCCAAATTAATCTTGCCTTTAATAGATGTAAAACAGAATTATAAAAGTTTAATAGTGACTTTTTTGAATTGGGCTTAAATTAAATCTAAAATAAAAAATCAAATAATATATTTAAATACTGTTTTAAATATCTAAACGAGCTATAACAGAACTATA
>CAZFNE010000222.1:0-5902 GCA_964520335.1 uncultured Methanosarcinales archaeon
GAATTGGGGATTTTTAATCCGACGAAAATGGGGAATTCTTAACCGCCCTTGACATTTTAAAATATACACACATTTTGAATATTAACATTTTTGTAAATTATTATGGAAATAAATGGAAAAAATAGGAGAAAGGGAAATGCAAAATAAGAGTAGGCTGCATTCGTCTGCTTTAACTTCAATTGCAGCAATTTTGTTTCTGATTCTCATCTCATCTACTGCATTGGAAGCTATTGTTGAAATTCGGATTACAACTAACGAATAAGACTCACAATATCCCGCTATTTTAGGAAATAAGATTGTATGGGAAGATATAGAACAAAAAAAAGATTTTTGGATCGTATAAGCTTGGATCGGATAAGCTTAATACTTTTATAATAAGCCTTATTATAAGCCCAGTAATTGTGTTAATAGTAGTAATTCCGTATTTTTCAATCCTTTTTTAATTTGTTTCCCTCTAATTTGTCTCTTTAACAGATAAAAACTATAGACGGTAAACGTAGGAAATTTTTTGGGATAAAGGGTTAAAGTAATTGTGTCTAATTTTTCCTGACTCTCCCGTTATTTCTGATTTTTCTCATTCTCCTAATTTCCTCGATTCTCCCAGTTCTTTCATATATTTTGTTTTTCCCATTCAGTCTATTGATTTTAGTTATTTTTTTATTTCTTAATTTTGATTTCCTGGCACTTTCTAGTTCCTTTTCCTCCGAAAAGCAATTCGACTTTAAAATTTGCTCCATCCGGATTTTTTCCAGGATCTCAAAGGCAAGGTTCGCTATAAATTCATTTTCCGAATCAAGTAAGGTCTTTAGTTGTGCTTCATCTTCTTCTGTACAGATTTCGTGGAGAGCATTTATTGCTTCGACTTTTACAAAACGGTTCCAATCGTAAAGTGCATCGAATAAGGGGAGTATAGCTTTTTTGGGTTTTATTTTGCCAAGAGCTTTTGCGGCAGCCAGTCTTGTAAATTCATCTGTATCGGTAAGGGAAATAATAAGATAATCAATTGCGATATCCGCTTTGAGCTAGCCAAGGGCTTCTGCTGCTCCGGATCTTCCTCCGTTGTTCTCATCCATCAGGGCATCAACAAGGGGTTCTATAGCTTTTTTGGAATTTATCTTTCCAAGAGCCCGCGCAGCTTCTTCCCGTACGGAACCGATATTATCAAATATCAGGTCGTCTATCAGGGGCTGTTCCGCTCTCTGGGCTTTTTCAGGACCTATCTGGCCAAGGGCTCGGGCTGCAAATCTGCGGACTACAGGGTCTTCAGATTTCAGGGTTTCGATTAAAGGATTAATAGCTTTTTCTAAATCAAAGAGTTCAAGAGACTCGGCTGCAAGCCTTCTAACCTCGGGATCTTCGTTATCAAGGGCTTTAATTAAAGATTCAAAGGCTCTTTCAGGCCTGCTTTTCGAAATATTGAGCAGGGCTTTTGCTGCTTCTCTTCTAACTAACTTATCTTCATCTTTAAACGCAGTATCAAGGAAATTAAAAACTCTGTTAGAGATCCATTCCGGAATATCATAAGGATTTATCTTTCTTAAAGACCTTACTGCCCCCTGCCTCATGAACGTGTTCCCTGACTCAAAAACAGCCATCAGAGGATCAATTATTTTTTCTGAACCCAGTTTTCCAAGGGCATCTGCTGCTTCTTTCCTGACAAAACTATTTTCATCGCTAAGGGCAAGAAGCAGAGGGAAAACAGCCTTCCGGACTTTTATCATTCCCAGCGCTTTAGCGGCTTCAAGTCGGACAAAGTGGCTTTCATCTTCAAGCTTATTTATAAGGGTCTTTGCAGCTATTTCTTCGGTAGCAAGTTCTGATCCCATTTCTCCCAGAGAGGCTGCAGCTGCTTTTCTTACATATTCATCTTCATCCGAAAGTGCAGAAACAAGAGGATAAAGCGCATCTCCAGACCCAGGGACTGCAAGCCCTTTGACAGCTTCTCTCCGGACAAAACGGCTTTTATCAGAAAGCATATATATGAAGATATCTGAAGTCCTGTCGGATTTAATTTCTCCAAGGGTCTTTAATGCTATCCAGCGAACAAATTCGTCTTCATCTTCCAGAGCTTTTACAAATGATTCGATGGCCTTTTCAGCTTTCATCTGGCCAAGAGCTTCTGCTGCTCCTAAGCGGATGAGTTTATTTTCTTCCTGAAACAATTTTATAAGGGTTTTTACCATTGGCTGGGAATTTGTCCTGCTAAGGGCTCTTATCGCTCCGAAACGTACGAAATCATCTTTAGCCCCGAGTGCAGAGATAAGGATTTCAAGGGCCTTTTCCGAGCCTATCTTCATTAATGCTTCTGCAGCCTCAAGCCGGGCAGCCCTGTTCTTGTCTCCAAATACATTCTTGAGCAGCTCAACAGCTTTATCCGACCCTATTCTTCCCAGAGCCCTTACAGCTTCTATCCTTACCGAAAAATCTTCATCTCCAAGTGCAGTTTCAAGCGGCAGAAGGGCCAATTCTGATTTTGTTTCCCCAAGAACTGTCGCAGCTTCCCTTCTAACCCATACATCAGTATCTTTAAACGCTTTTAAGATGCCATTTATCCCACAAGCTCCCAATCTTCCGAGGCTTTGAATTG
The DNA here is from genome assembly GCA_964520335.1 of uncultured Methanosarcinales archaeon. Taxonomy (GTDB): domain Archaea; phylum Halobacteriota; class Methanosarcinia; order Methanosarcinales; family Methanosarcinaceae; genus Methanosarcina. The sequence goes on from CAZFNE010000222.1 coordinate 2,588, forward strand.
TTCTTATCTTTTCTACACTGTATTTTGTGTCTAATTTTTTTAAAAGGAGTGTACATAATTTTTCTTTTGTCTCAGGACTACAGTTTATCAGGCATTTTGAAGCAAGATCCAGGTTCTCACTTAAAATTATGGAATCTACGAGTTTATCTGCTGCTTCCGTTATTTCTGAAGTAAATATTACTACATTTTCCCATCTGGGGCATCTGTAAGCTTCCGAGATATCCATTCCATTCTCAAAATGGGTCTTAAGTTGAAAACTTGCAAAATATTCCTGTAAAGGCCGGCTTATCCCAAACCCTGCTTCTGAATTAACTCTGAACCGGTTCTCAGTCAGAATTCCAGATTCCAAACAGGCTTCAAGAAGGCTTTCTGCTTTTATTTTGTTAGATTTACCTGTCCCTGCATATTCTTCTGCCACCTGCAGTGCGTAATCATACGAACAGGAATATTTATTTTTACTCTGAAGTTTAAAGGCCAGATAAGAAATAAAAATTTCAAGATCTGTTATTTCAATAGCTTCTTCAGTAAAATTAATCCTTTTAAGGGAAGTGATTTCCTGAAAATATATTTTCTCGGATCTTTTCCTCTGAGGAAATATTTTCTTATACTCTGTTCCCTCTATGTATGTTTTTGAAAATAAGGTTCTTTTATGACTTAAATGGTTCTTTTTTACCTTATAGGTGTTGAAAATTTCTGAAACAAAGTCTTTATAAAGCTCAGCTCTATTTGCTGGGACAAAATCAAGGAGTTCAAAAAAACCAGTACTTAATTTTTTCTTTGTTACATCTTTTGTATCTGCAATTCGAGCATTAAACAGCTTCACCCATAAAGAAAGTTCGAGCGGATTTTGAAGAAATGCCTTAGAGTTAATTTCACTCAAATTCTGAGTATTAAGAATATCCTGTAATTTTGTATTTTGAATATTCTTATTAATAAAAATATTAGTTTGTTCATCTGTAAGTCTTTCCAGCTCACAAATTGCAAATACGCTTTTTATATTCTCAAAAAATCCTGGCCTTGAAGTAATAATATATCTGCAATTTCCGTGTTCGGAAATAAATTCTGAAATCTCTTCAAAAGGAGAAAAGTCACTTGAAGGAGTAAGCAAGTCCAACCCATCTAAGAATATAATAGCTTTCCCTCTGAGCAATTTTTTAAATCCAATTTCTGAAATTCCCTTTCTATCAACTTCAGTTTTTAAAAAATCGTAAAATGAACCATTTGTAAAGGAATCAAGAGTTGTGTAAATAGGAATAAATCCTTTTTCTCCCTTTAGATATTTTGTTGCATAAATAACTTTGAGCCATTGAAGTGTAGTTGTTTTTCCTGAACCAGGATCCCCCTAAATTATTAAATTTTTTTCCTTTTCTACGAACTGTGAAATCTTAAAACTGTAGGTTAGAGAAACTTTCTCTTCAAAAAGTCTCCTTATTATTGGCAGTATTTCCCTTGCAGATAATTCTATATAATTGCTACAAATTTTATCCTCTTTTTCTAACGTTATATTTATTAAATATTTTTCAAATTCCCAATTGAGGCTATTTTCAATTCCTATAAAGAACCCCCCACGCCTACCCATGGCTTTTAAGAATATTTCTTTTTCCTTCTATCCTCTTTGTAAACATACATTCTTTAGGTTTTCTGCTTTTCAGTCTGTACTTTAAAACTTAGGCTTTCATATTCACGAAATTTCAGTTATTATCTAGAAATGACTAATTAACTCTTTTTCTTTTTTAGGAAGTTTTAAATCGGAATTGCTTCAACGAATTTTACATTTAAACTTTGCAAATAATAACGGCCTATTAAACTTTGAACTGCTTAAAAGATATACTAATATCCAAAGTTTAATACAATTATCATTTTGTACAACTAAGTCCCTTCAGCTATTTAAAATCCTTAAATTTTTAACGAATCATTCCGAAATTCTTTTATAGCAATCTATCATTTATATTCAGTAACTTTATTTTAAGTATCGTGTGCCTTTTATGAATAAAAATGAAGAAATATTAATCCCCTCTGGAAGGTTCGCACAGATATGTTTTGGCAGGGAGAAATATATATTTTTTATTTTTATATATCTCTATATGCTTTTTACGTAAATTTATATATCAAGAGCCGTCTAACTTAAAGTACTCTAATTATATAGGAGGTTGGTTGATTGGCAACATTTTTAGATAAGATCAGCGAAAGAGCAAAGAAACTTAACAAGACGATCGCTTTACCTGAGACTGATGACATAAGAATTCTCCAGGCAACTGCTAAGATCCTTCAAAGAGGTATTTGCAAGGTAGTCCTTATCGGTAATGAAGCCGAGATAAAGAAACTTGCAGGTGATCTGGATATTTCTGGAGCAAGAATCGTAGATCCCGAAACTTATGAGAAAAAAGATGAATATATTAACGCTTTCTATGAGTTAAGGAAAAACAAAGGGGTAACACTCGAAAGCGCAGCTGAGATCATGAAGGACCACATGTACTTCGCTGTTATGATGACTAAGATGGGCGAAGTAGATGGGGTTGTATCAGGCGCTAAGCATTCTTCTTCAGATACTATCAGGCCTGCTGTCCAGATTGTGAAAACTGCCCCTGGAATATCCCTTGCATCCGCTTTCTTCATTATAGCTGTGCCTGACTGTCCATATGGGTCCAATGGAACATTCATATTTGCCGATTCAGGTATGGTTGAAATGCCCAATCCTGATGAAGTAGCGGCTATAGCAGTTAGTTCTGCAAAGTCTTTTGAGTTACTGGTTGAGGACAAGCCAATGGTTGCCATGCTTTCTTACTCTACAAAAGGTAGTGCCAAGAGTCCTCTGACAGAGGCAACAATTGCTGCCACAAAGAAAGCACAGGAACTTGCTCCTGACATTCCTATAGATGGTGAACTTCAGGTAGATGCAGCAATTGTACCAAGTGTCGCAGCTTCAAAGGCTCCAGGAAGCCCTGTTGCTGGAAAAGCAAATGTCTTCGTCTTCCCGGACTTAAACGCTGGAAACATCGCATACAAGATAGCCCAGAGGCTTGCAAAAGCTGAAGCTTATGGCCCTATCCTCCAGGGACTTGCAAAGCCAATTAATGACCTGTCCAGAGGCTGCAGCGACGAAGATGTTGTCGGGGCTGTTGCAATCACCTGTGTACAGGCAGCTGCACAGGATAAATAATTAAAGATGTCTTGCGCAATATTTCGCAAGATTTTATAATTTCTTTAGTAGACAATGTAAAACAAAAACTATGAAGTAACTTGAAAATAACGATTGAACTGGGGTTTACAGATGAAAATACTGGTTATAAATTGTGGGAGCTCGTCTCTCAAATA
>CAZFNE010000223.1:0-4013 GCA_964520335.1 uncultured Methanosarcinales archaeon
TCATTTTTCAAAATTTCCACAATATCCTCAAGTTCCATAAGAAACCACCAGCATAATTAACGAGGAAACAGGGCTTAGACTCCGTTTTCGGGCTTTACAGTTATAAAGGATAAGTGAAAAGACACTACCCCAGTAAAAATGTAAAGTGGATAACTCTTTCCGCACAGAATCCGGGTCAAATTGCAAAACCAACGTCAGACTTAGATTTGATTTTTATTAATATATAATTTTTCATCTTTGATCTGGAAATCTCTGCGAGTTCTGAAAGTGTAACTCCTTCGTCAAATTCGAGCTTACCAAGTTTTTCATGGAATTCATCGTAAGGCAATTTAACTCTGAGCCCATCGAGCTGAAGAGTAATTGGGGCAGGAGAAAGAACAGTACGGACCTCTGGGATCTGGTTTTCTATTTCCTTCATCGCCCTGGCAGGAAGTACAGCCAGAGGATCTTTTGCCTGCTGCTTTCGAATATTATCTGCAAGCTTCCCGATTTCTTCATCAAGTTTATCAAGGGCATTAACCTCTTCTGTTTTCTTTAATCTGTGAGAAGTCCTCCCAATCCCTCCAACATACAGGTCTGCTCCAGGAACTTCTTCTGTTTTTAATTCAGGCCCGCCTGTTACTACAATAGGGATATCTATGCCTTCGAAAAGCTTTGGCTTCTTATTGATTATACAGTCTCTAAAAGACCCGAAAGTGAAGACCGCAAAATCATGTTCGTTAATAAGTTTCCTTTCATAATCCATTGAAAGAGAGACCCTGCGTCCCATACCTCTGGCAAGCCCTATCATATTAGTATTGGCTCCCGGACGCCGGAGATATTCTGCCACGTCACATGCAGAATGAGGCAGGTGGTGAGAAGCAAGGGTAGGAGAAACGACTGCAATTTCCACTCCTGTGAGGGGAGCTTCGGTCATGACTCCAAGTAGTTCCGCAGCCTGCTTTTTTATAATATCTATATCTTTTTCAGGGATGAGCATAACGAGGTTTACTTCAGTTCCTGTGATAACTTTCTGGATTATGTAGCCTCCCAGGTCTTCAAGTAATTCGACTAAAAGCCCATGTTTGTAAACACCGCCTGTATAGAGGTAAGGTCGAAGTACGGGCATTTTATCTCTTTCCTCCTTCCATCAAATCTTTAAGCATTGCCTTTGCCTCTTCAATCCATTCCTGTTCCAGGGCTTCTTCTGATGCTACAAAAATAAATTGATTTCCTTTATATAGGTGATATCTAACTCGAAAACCTTCCGGCGTAACCCTGATTGCAAAATCCACCAGGTTTTCATGAAGCCGATGCCTTGGATCTGCAACTATCATTTCTTTAAGAAAAGCCGCTTCTTTCTCCGGATTTTCCGTAGATATAGCTACAGTCCAGCGGTCAGGCTGGCTTATATTTGCCTTCCCATACCTTTCCCAGAGCTTCCCAAGCAATTCGGGAATATACTGTTCTTTTTTTATCGAGATTATTATCTCACCGGCAACAGGCTTTGCATCTATATCAGCAATATCAAGTGTCGTAACTTTAGTTCCCACATCTCTCAAGATTATTGCCATTTGAAAAAGGGAATCTTCGGGTCTTAGCACTACCTCAATCCTGCCGATTGCCGGAGCAAGCTTGAGACTTGCAAGGTTATCCTCAATAATTTTCTTATAGAACTCCTGCTCTGAAGCAATTTCGGACTTGACAGTAAAGACCTCAAGCGAATCCATTTTTTTCTCACTCCTCTATAAAGCCTGAAGCTAGCAAAGCTGCCCCTACTGCCCCTATAAGATGGGAATTTTCAGGTACAAGGACATCAATTTTAAGAAGCCTGCTAAGGGCTTTTGGAACCCCTTCAATCAGGGAAGACCCACCTACGAGAATAAGGGGCTCTTTTACATCAACTTCCTGCAACTGCTGTTCATAAATCTGTTCTACTACACTATAACAGGCAGCAGCAGCTACATCTTCAGGAGTTGCCCCTTTGGCAAGGGAATTAACAAGGGATTGGATCCCGAAAACTATACAATAGCTATTCATGGACACATTTTCATGCATGCCTTTAACTGCAAGGGCTCCCAATTCAGTTATATCTACTCCAAGACGTTTTGAGATCATCTCAAAGAAACGGCCTGAAGCTCCGGCACAGATCCCTCCCATGGTAAACATTCCAGGAATCCCGTCTTCAACTGAAATTGCCTTATTGTCCATCCCACCTATGTCAATTACTGTTGCAGAGCCTTTCTGCTTATCTGCAAGATAAACAGCTCCCTTAGAGTTAACAGTAATTTCTTCCTGGATAAGCTGGGCTTTTAAATGGTTTCCTATAAGGAACCGTCCATATCCGGTAGTGCCAAGTGCCTGAATTTCTTCTCGGGAGACCCCTGCCTCTTTTAAGGCAAGGGAGTAAGCCTCTTGAGCGCTCTCTATGACCTTTGTTGTAGGAACCCATCCCTTGCCTATTATTTTGTTATCTCTCATTACCACGGCTTTTGTAGTTGTTGAACCTGAATCTATTCCCGCAGTCAGGCCTGTCTGGACTTCCCGTGTAAGAAGATGCCTGCGCCTGACAATTGTTGTAAGCGCTTCAAGCCGGGTAAGAAGGGTGCCTGCACTTGTACTCTCGGTAAAGGAATAGCTGATCACCGGGATGCTGGAATGCTTATGAATGTACCTTCTAACTTCGTTTCGTACAATTGCTCCTTCGGCACAGCGAAAGCAAGTTGTGATAAAAACTCCATCAGCATGTGATGTCCCATCAACAATCGCTTTTGCCCGGGCCATCATAAGCCTTAGATCCCCACTCGCAACTTCGAGCCCAAATTCCCTGCCTATGGTATCTATGGCTGCCACGTCAATTTCAGGATAAATAAATTTCGCATTTACCTTGGCTGCAGCTTCTTCAAATTCAGGCTGAACTCCTGCATACTCAGAGCCGCAAGATACCAGGGCGATTTTAACAAGTCCGGATTCTTCAGCACTCATTGTTAGCTCTCCTTTTCTGCTGTTTCTTCCTTCTCATCAGCCGTTTCAGGCTTTTCCTTGGGTAATGTTTCCAGGAATCCTGCAATCTTATTTACAAAATCGTGGGCTTCATCATCGGATTCAGGATATTTTACCTCAAGCACGGGAACTCCTTTTGAGCGAATCAGATACTTCATCAGTTCATTTGTACGATTGCACCCTACACAGCCAAAGTTTGTTGGTGGATTTTCGACTATAATTGCAGCCTCTGTCTCTTCTATAAGAGGGCCTACAAGGGACATCCTTCCTCTAACTCCTGCCGGAACTTCAATTGCAGCGTATTTAAGTCCTGCTTTAGGATCCTCAGGTGTAACATTAATAGGAGGAGAATCAAGGCCGATAGTTGTTACTTTCTCTCGGATCTGGCTCATCATGGTAAGGGGTTTATGCCCGAAGCGTTCGACAAGGTCAGCCAGAATAAGACTATTTATAGGGTAAATGAAAACTTTTGCCAAAAACTCACCTCGCAAGCTCCTCTTGAATAACTTTTTCTAACTCGGAAATTTTAAGCTTGCTTTTCTCTTTGGGCTTTTCTTTTGCGGACTTTTTCTCATCCAGTTCATCAAGTGCAGCACCTATTGCAGGAAGCATTTTTACTTCTTCCCTTAAAAAGTGAAATCCTGGCCGAGGCCCTCCTCCTCTGCTTGCCCGACAACGCCTTTTATCTCCTGCCGGAAAACCTCTATCTTTTATGAAAATATGGTTTTTATCCAGCTGCCGGATCTTTTCTACAATCCGCTGCACATCTTCTTTTGTACCTGTTACAATAAGCCCAAAACAGGTTTCTTTTACGGTAACAGGAAATTCAGATTCATAAATTATCATGGCTGCATCTGAAGGCAGTACCTCATCCGAACTGATTACAATGTACTTTGTAACCTCATCTTTTTTTGCGTCAGTCATCTTTCGTCTCTCCTCAGTCCCGGGAGACTTCACCTGCAATAAATTTGTAGATTTGTGAATTCGCTCAAGATATGGAATTTAAGATAAGTTCTTTTAAAACAGGCACT
>CAZFNE010000223.1:4113-5898 GCA_964520335.1 uncultured Methanosarcinales archaeon
TATATTTTATTTCTTTTATGTATTATTTTTATTATGAGTAAAATTTCTTCCCAATATATTTCTTCCTAATATTGATTTTATCCTTCAGTTTTCTTACCAGAGGCCTCGGTTACGTAGATAACATCCGTTTCTTTTATTCCAATTAGCTTTTTAGGCTCAACTATTCTTCCAATAATATTGGTTGAAGAAAATTTCTCTCCGGTTGGGCCAAAAAGATCGTCGTCTTCAAGCTTTACGCCGATGGTGCCCATTCTTTTTGCAGCCTGGTTCGTGATCCCTATTTCTCCCCCAAACACTTTCTTTGTGGGGGGGTTTTCAGGCAGGATTTCTTTATATTTTACAACTTCCCTTTCAGTTTTGAAAAGGTAAGTATCCTCATAAATCATATATACAGGTAATCTGCCAACGGTTTTAGTCTTGAGTTCAAGCGCATGTCGGAAAAAGTCCACGGATTTGGGAGCTTTCTCCGGATAAAGCTCAATTTCAATAAGTTTCTCTCTGGATACTGCATATGCAGTCACTTTTGCGTTCCCGAGAATCTCAAGAGTTGTTGGCGGGTCTTGCCTGACAATTACTGCATCTTTCTCTGTATACCCATCTTTAACAAGCTTAACCCCTATTGAAGAGAGCACTGGTTCTACTTCTTCAAAGCTGTGCCCTAAAAGAACTATCTGGGGAGGCAGACTTTCTATTGAGAGTTTTTGCCCTTCTTCTGCAAGCTTGATAAGCTCGATACCTTTTGTTACTTTTCCCACCACGGAATGGACAAGGCTGGAAGGTCTTTCTTCTCTGGAGATGTAGATCCTTCCTGTTCCATATCCTACTGTGCGGATCCAGATTGCCCCTTCACTTCTTGGCTCGAAATTCTCATAGGGTACAGTTTCCCCTAAAAGGGTGTCGTCTGAGATAAAAGAGCTTGTAGTCACATCGACAGTAAAGGTTCCTTCCCGTGTAAGGGCATAAAATTGTTCAGCTCCTTTTGGAGCGTCAATTAAAAGTTCTACCTCAAAATAAGTAAATATGCTGTCTGCATCTTCAAGGGAAGTAGAAAGGTCGGTTGTACATTCTTTTTCAGAGATTTGTTCCCATTCTATAATCGGTTCAATAGTCAGGATTTTATCTTCTCTTGAAAGCTTTGAGAGAATTTTTCTTCCGGTTACAACCTCTGCAAAAACTCCGTCTTCAGGCTCTCCATATTCTGCAGTATGCCTTTTTTGTGAAAAGATCAGGTGAGTATTATGAGGATCATAACCCCCAGCTCCGAAAAGGACATCAAATGCCTCAAAACTCCTTGCTGCACGTGAAGGTTTAATGTCAGCCTCAAAGGGCCCAAACGCCAGGGCTTCACTGCTTATCCAGTGAACAGGCTTATTTTCATACTCCTTGAAATGGGAAGCCCATAATTTTCCTGAAGGAGATTCGGGGTCCTTAAGTTCTATCCTGAGCTCACCTTTTGGAGTATTGACAGCGTACTCGGTGATACTCTCTGTCCTTTTCTCAGCAGTCCTTTTTAATATTCCAATCGCTGCACCAGGAATATAGGGAGCTCCTGAAATCCTAAGGGCATCCCTAAGAGTAGAATCTGCAGGCATGGTGTATTTTTCACCATTCACCTCTACGCTGATATTATTACTCGTAATAGGCACCTCATTTTAGCATTTTCCCATACTAAGAGGTGGCAGCATATTTATATTTCTTCTGCAGCTTTGAGCCTTTCTTCTTCAGTAAGTTGGGAGAGCACATTCTTTGGTTTCCCTATATCTACTATTTTCCCATCGCGCATAA
>CAZFNE010000224.1:0-5892 GCA_964520335.1 uncultured Methanosarcinales archaeon
GATATGTCGGTTTCTGTATGGGAGGCTATTTTGTTGATGATGATCCCGGATTTGGTCTGGGTTTAAATGCAGATCAATATATTAAGTCCAAAGGTGCTACAGTAACAACTGAAAAAGATAGTATAATTCAAGTTTCCTGGCGGGGAAATACGCGCTGGATGTATTTCCAGGATGGCCCATATTTCATTCCTGACAAGAATGTAGAAGGCCAGATAATCCTTGCAACTTATACTAATGGGGAGGTTGCTGCCATAGTACAACCTTATGGTAAGGGCAAGATTGGAGTTTCAGGCCCGCATCCTGAAGCAGATGCTTCATGGTATGTAGCAGCTGGTCTAGTAGATCCTGACGGCCTTGATGAAGATCTTTTCCATGATTTGATTGACACGTTGATGCAATAAAATGGATTTTTCAGCTAAAACTTCCGTTGCCGATAGATATTTGGTTGAAACTTGGGCTAGAAATGGATTACAGGGCTTCTGTCAGCGTGGTTGGGACCAGTATAAGTACATGGTATAATTTTATTGACCTAGAGTTCCTTCAAAATAAACATAGAGCTTAATCTTTAGATTTAAAAAGAGAATGAAAATATTTAAAAACAGAGTTTGGCGAGTTTGCAGTGCAGGGTAGTTAAAATAAGGTTAAACAAGTGAAAATTACCCGGAGAAAACTGCTTTGCAAGCCCGAAAAATCCTTAATTCAGAAGTTAAAAGCTTCTTCTTTTATTTCCGGAATATTTTTTAACCTTGTTCATTCCCAGAACTTCTTCGTCTTAACATAATTCCTTTCTGCAATTAAAATATCCCTGTAAAAGGCTTCTTCATCCATTCTCATTTTTTCAATTACCCTTGATGCGGTTTCAGGCCCGACTCCTCTGCTGGCGAGAGCTATCACTGCTTTTTTGCCCTGGGAACGCACAATACTTGCATTCCTGTAAACCCGCTGGATACGTTTCTTTTCTTCAGGGGTTACCTTGACTTTTTTTGCCTGTTTTTTGACGAGGTTGATTTCTTCTTCTTCCCAGGGTTTGAGGGCAGCAATCATTTGGGAGTTGCAGACAGGACAAATAATTTCATCGGGGACGCTTTCGACCTGGCGGCGGGAGGTCCACTGCTTACAATTTGTACAGAAGAGGATGATTCTGTCATTCATTATTCGTTCTTTAAGAGCAAGCACAATTGAACGGTCAGCTCTTTCAGGCGCTACGAGGTCTTTTTTCATAGCAAAGCCGGCTGAGCCTATTGGGGTTGGGCCTGAGACTTCGATTAAAATCTGACCGGCTGCAATTTTTGTAAGGACTTCTTTTGCTCTGGGGACATCAAGCAGGTCATGGAAGATTTCCCGGATAACCTCATCGTACATGGAAGAGCCTTCATAGATTTCAAGCAATTTCTTCATGCTGATTCGGTCATAATCAATATCTCGGGAAAGGGCTCCGAATTTTCTGGCTACGTGCACCATTTTCCATTTCATGACAGTTGTATTCTTCAGGGTCATTTCAAGAATTGGCTCGACATGTTCTGGGCGAAGGCTGAGCAGCATATCCCTAATCTGGACAGGGCCCACGCGGCGAGGAAGGGTTAGCCTGATCCTATAGGGATCTACTTCCTGAGCTACACTGCTCCCGAAACGGGCTGAAAGCAGCGAGGTCAAGACCCTGGCGAGCGTGCCGTTTGTATTATGCCCGAAACAGGCGTTTAGGGTTACTGCATCCCTTTCATCTTCGATTACTATAGTATCCGCATCAGGAAGGTGGAAGCCTCCTTCTACATGGTCCCGAAGCAGACGAATCACTTCAAGCACAGCATTCCGAGTTACTGGATATTTTGCCTGAAGCTTCCTGGCAATAGTTGTATCGTCAAGCCCTTCCCGGATGAAAACTGCAATTTCCGCCCTGAGCTTACCTACATCCTGGGCTACTTCAAAAGGTACAGGAATTTCTTCGCCTGTCCAGCTTGGGACCTCGCCTGAACCTTCTACGGGTTCAACTTTAATTCTGTCTTTTCGATCTTTTCTATCTTTACTTCGCTGAATTTGCGGGCCCTGCTGGCGTTCCTGTTCAGGCATCTCGATAACACGCCACATGGAGCCTTTTGTTATGAAAACAGCGCCTGGTTGTGCGAAATTTACAACAAAAGCTTCATCCAGGACCCCGACTGATTTTCCGCTCACTATATCGTAAATTTCGTATTTTTTTTCGTCGGGAATCATGGAAAGGTTTTCATAATAATATTCCCAGCTTTTCCTGCGCCGCTTCAAGAGACTTGAACCTTTTTCATACCAAATGAGCCTGTACTCTCCGATCTGGTCAACAACCCTTTGAAGTTCTTCAAGCTGGAGATTCCTGAAAGGGTAAGCACGCTTCAGAATTTGAAGAATCTTTTCAGTTGTTACTTCCCCAAAGTCCATGACCATGCCTGTGATCTGGTTTGCTACAACATCAAAAGGCTTTATGTGAGGGGTAATTTCTTCGACCCTGCCTTCAAGAGCGGCTTTTGTAATTGCCATGCTCTCAGCAGTATCATCGGATTCCATGGAAATAATTGTCCCATGAGAAATCTCATGCAGCCTGTGCCCAGCTCTCCCGACCCTCTGGAGCAACCTTGAAACCTGGTGAGGGGAACTGTATTGTATAATTCGATCAACGTTTCCGATATCAATCCCGAGCTCCATTGAGGAAGTACAGATAAGGCCCTTAAGAGCTCCGAATTTAAAAGCATCTTCAGCTTCAACCCTGGCTTCAACAGAAAGAGAACCGTGATGCACTCCTATTGAAGCTCCTAATTTTCGAAAACCTGCAGCTAGGGCTTCAGCACTTTGCCGCGTATTTACAAAAATGAGGGTTGATTTGCTTTTTTCAACAATTTTCCGAATGCAGAGAAGATGTGAGGCGAATTCTGGCTCAGAACCAACAAGCTTTGCAATCCTCATAACCTCTTTCTCTGTCTCAGTTCCAATTTCCTTATTAGTTTTCGTCTCTGTTTTTGTCCCAACTTCAGTTTCACTTTCTGGCTCTTCATTTCCTGCCTCTGTTCCCTGTCCTATTTCATTTCCTCGATCTTCACTTTCTCCTTCTCTGCCTGAAAACTGAGGGCTGACAACATCGAATTCGAGTAGCTTTAGCAGAGCTACTTCGATAACAGTAAAATCTCTTCCTGTGCCTGCCAGAAATTTTGCAATTTCCCAGGGATTCCCAACTGTTGCAGAAAGCCCTATTCTCTGGAATTCCCCTGAAATTTCTACAAGTCTCTCAAGTCCCACGGCAAGCTGAGCTCCTCTTTTGGAACCTGCAAGCTCATGGATTTCATCAATAATTACATGAGTTACAGTTTCAAGATTCTGCCTCAAACGAGAGCCAGAAAACATTGCTTGCAAAGTCTCAGGAGTTGTAATCAGGACATCCGGTGGCTTTCGGGATTGGCGCTGTCTTTCGCTTTGCGGGGTATCTCCATGCCGGACCTGCACTTTAATATCAAGCATTTTTCCCATAAGCTCGATTCGGGAAAGCATATCTCGATTAAGTGCACGGAGAGGTGTTATGTAAAGTGCAGAAATCCCTCTTCTGGCTTCAGGTTTCTTTTTCAAAATTTTATTAAAAACCGGCAGCACGGCTGATTCGGTTTTTCCGGAACCTGTAGGAGCAATTAAAAGGGTATGTTTTCCGTCCATTATATGGGGAAAAGCCCTTTCCTGAGGTTCTGTAGGCTTCTTAAACCCAAGGGTCTTTAGTGTCTCCTGGATTTTAGGATGAAAAGAGTTAAAGATGTTATTAAATGTCATTTGTCCTGTGATGGATTTTAATTAAAATATTCTAATCTCTCTTGGTTTTGCCAGTATAAATACTTCTATCCCGTATATATAATAATTGAATAGAAATAAAAACCGAAGTGTAATAAGAGTGCACAAGAAGACGAAATTCGTAATTAAAGTTGAGGCAAATAAGAAAGGCAAAAAATCAAATAAAGGCGGCAAACAAGACTTACATAAAAGTGGAAAAAACAGAATAGAGGTTGAAAAAATAAAGAGAAGAATCAGAGGTAAATTTTTTCAATTAATCTTCTCTTTTCATCTGCGGGAAAAGAATTACTTCCTTAATAGACTCAAGCCCTGAAAGGATCATGGTAAGTCTGTCAATTCCAAGTCCCATGCCTCCTGTCGGGGGAAGTCCGTATCCAAGTGCGTTTATGAAATCGTAATCAACAGTCTGGGCTTCAAGGTCTCCAAGTTTTCTTTTCTTATCCTGGTCTTCAAACCTTCTTTCCTGTTCGAGAGGGTCGTTTAATTCGGAATACCCGTTTGCAAGTTCCCACCCATTAAGGAAAAGCTCGAATCTTTCAACGAGACCTGGTTTTTCCCTGTGATTTTTCGCAAGCGGAGAGTTTTCGATAGGGAAATCGTATATAAAAGTAGGATTTATGAGTTTGTCTTCTACGAGGCCTTCAAAGAGCAGGGCAAGGAATTCTCCATGAGATTTTGCCTTTTCATGATCTTCAATCCTGTTTTCAATTGCAATTTGCTTTAATTCCTCAAGCGAGTGGGCAAAAACATCGAGTCCGGCATATTCTTTCACAGCTTCTTCCATGGAGATTCTTTTCCAGGGGCGGCAGAGGTTAATAGTCTTCTCTCCCATCTTGAGCTCATAACTGCCAGTCAAATTGAGGACAAGTTCAGAGATAAGGTTTTCAGTTAGGTCCATCATATCATTGTAGTCACTGTAAGCCTCATAAACCTCAATCATTGTGAATTCGGGATTGTGGGTTGTATCAATATCTTCGTTCCTGAAGTTCTTGCAGATCTCAAAAACCTTCTCATATCCTCCAACAACAAGCCTCTTAAGATAGAGTTCAGGAGCAATTCTCAGGAAAAGTTTCTGCTCAAGGAAATTATGGAAAGTTGTGAAAGGCCGCGCATTTGCGCCTCCGTAAACAGTCTGGAGAACAGGAGTTTCAAATTCCAGAAAGCCTCTTTCTGCAAGGAATCTCCGGATCTCGGAAATTAGCTTGCTCCTCATGACGAAAATATCCCTTTTCTCGACATTGAAGATAAGGTCAAGGTATCGCTTTCTGTATCTGGTCTCAATATCCTTTAACCCGTGATACTTTTCAGGAAGGGAACAGAGGGATTTTGAGAGCAGAACAAATTCTTTCACGCTAATCGAGTTTTCTCCGCGCTTTGTCTTGACGAGTTCGCCCTGAACTCCTATAATGTCTCCTGAGTCTACAAAATTTTTAAAAAGCTCGAATTCCTCGTCAGGAAGATTTCCTTTTCTTAAAAGGATCTGAATCCTGCCAGCCTGATCTCCAAGATCCGCAAATATCATTTTTCCCATCTTGCGGATGTTGTACAACCTTCCCGCAGTCTGGACAGGTAAACCTTCATTTTTCTCAAAATCTTCAAATTTATTCAGAATATCCGAAATATCTTCACTCTTTTCAAATTTGTAAGGGTATGGGTTAAGTCCCTGTGTTTTGATGCCATTTAGTTTTGCAAGTTTGGAATCGTCAAAAACTCTGTTATCTAATCCATTATTATCTGATACATTAGACGCATCGTTATTTGATACGCCACTATTTAATACGTTATTATCAGAAGAGGTAACTTCATCTGACATTTCATTCTTGTTAATTTCCACGCTCATCGAATCAGTACATCCTTTTATTAAATATAAATAAATCAATATGAGGAATTAATTAGTTTAAGCACTTTTGCAAAGAAGCGTTTAGTAAGTTTCCTTGAAACAATAATTTTTAAGCGCAAGTATAGCTGAAAATTTTAAGTCAAAATATCAAGAATAATGACGTTCTATTAGCCTGAGTCTTAACATTTAATTTTTTCCATACATTCATGTATTTTGGTATAATCATTGGAAAAGATCTTAATACGTTAATAAAA
>CAZFNE010000225.1:0-5890 GCA_964520335.1 uncultured Methanosarcinales archaeon
AAACTGAACTCTTAAAAAAAGGTCTGATGCAGAAACTGCTTACAAAAGGCATAGGACATACATCATTTAAAAAAATCAACATCTTAAATAAGTGTTTAAAAATCCCTATCACATGGGATGTTGTAGAGTTAGAAAATATTACAGATTTCATGAGCAATGGGTTCGTAGGAACTGCATCTCCTTATTATACGGAATCAAATGATGGAGTCCCTTATTTGATGAGTAACAATGTAAGAAAAAACACTCTTGATGAGAGAACTATTGTGAAAATATCGAGAGAGTTTCACAAAAATAACCCTAAATCTCAACTAAAGAAAGGAGATATGTTAACCGTACAATCAGGATATATTGGAACATCATGCGTTGTTTCACAAAAATATGATGGATGTAATTGTCATGCTTTAATTATTTCACGATTTAAAAAAGAGAGAGCTTTGCCCGAATATATATCCCAGCTCTTGAACTCAGAAGTTGGCTATAATATAGTTAAAAAAATATTCGTAGGCTCAACTGTGTTACACATAAATGTTAAAGATTTTAAGAGATTGGAGATTCCTCTTCCACCGCTAGAAGAACAACAAAAAATCGCCTCCATTCTCTCAAAAGTCGATTCCCAGATTCAGGACAACCAAAACTACTTAACTAGGCTTCAAGAACTTAAAAAAGGACTTATGCAGGATCTTCTTACAGGAAAAGTCAGAGTGTGCGTATAATGGCAGATGAAGCCCAGCTCCAGATTGACGAATATACCCTTGTAGAAAAACCGGCTCTTGATGTATTTGACAAGCTGAGGTATAACTATATTGACGGGAGAAAGCTGAATAAAGAGCCACAGCAGTTCTTTTTGCTGGATCTCCTGAAGCAGAAGCTTCAGGAGATAAACCCTTGGCTTGATGAAATCGGACTGAATAAGGCGGTCAGGGAGATAACCGTTGTGCAAGCGGCATCGCTTATTGAGGCTAATCAGTTACTGTATTACAAGCTGGTCAATTATACCAGTGTCAAGCAGGATCTGGGATTTGGGAAGAAATCGCATACAGTCAAGTTTATTGATTTTGACGAGCCTGAGAAGAACGATTTCACGGTTGTCAACCAGTTTTATATTAAGAACAATGATTTTACGATCATTCCTGACCTTGTGGTCTTTGTAAATGGGATTCCTCTGGCTGTGCTTGAGTGCAAGAGCCCGAACCTGCAAGATCCAATTGAAGAGGCTATTTCCCAGCTTTTCGGGTATAAGGAGAAAAACGAGCAGTTCTTTTATCCTAATCAGATTCTTGTTGCTCTTGCACGGTACAAAGCAACCTATGCTTCCACTTTTTCGCTTGCGAAGTACTTCCTTGAATGGAAAAAGCCGTATCCTTTAAATGAGAGGGAGCTTACCGTCCGGCTTGGAAAGGAAGGGCAGGAGCTTCCTGCGCAGGATATTCTGCTGTACTCACTTTTTTCAAAGGAGAATTTCCTTGATATTCTCAGGAGTTACATTGTTTTTGAGACCGAAAACAACAGTATCCATAAAAAACTGTGCAGGTATAACCAGTACATTGCAAGCAACAAAATTCTTGAACGTATGACAGAAGGTAAAGGCGGGGTAATCTGGCATACGCAGGGGAGTGGAAAGTCACTTACCATGACCTGTACGGCTTTGAAAATCCGCAGGATTGAAAAAGTGCCTGGCACTTCGCTTGAAAACCCCTGTATCCTGATCGTAACAGACCGGAACGACCTGGACGACCAGATCTCAAGGACATTTAAGAACTGCAATTTTCCGAATCCTTTGCATGTGGAGAGCGTCGAGCAGCTAAAAGAGGAATTGAAAAATCCTATTGGAAAAACCCTCTTTACTACAATCCAGAAATTCACTACGAAAAAAGGTGAAGCCTATCCCGAACTGTCCCGCTCGGAAAATATTATTGTCTTTTCCGATGAAGCTCACAGGAGCCAGTACGGCAAGGTTGGATATAGTAAAATAGGGGGCGGAGAGTCTGATGATAAGATAAGCAGCACATTGGGCTGGGCTACAAATATGCGGACAGCGATCCCTGAAGCGTTATTTATCGGCTTTACCGGCACCCCGATTGATAAAAACGACAAGTCAACCCGCAGGGAGTTTGGGGATTACATTGACAGATACCTGCCGAAACAGTCAATAGCTGACGGGGCAACCGTCCAGATAAAGTATCAAGCAAGGCTCCCTGAAGTCCATATCCTGGGAAGTGAGCTTGATGTTGCTTTCGATTCCGAATTTGAAGACTACACCGACCTTGAGCAGGAAGCTATCAAGGATAAAGCCGGTAAGTACAGGACGATTGCCGAAGACGAAGACCGGATAAGGGAAATTTGCAAAGATATCCTCGAACATTACACAACCGCTGTTAACCCCGAGGGTTTCAAATCGCAGGTAGTAACCCCTTCAAGAGATGCAGCCGTAACTTACAAAAAGACACTGGATGAACTGGGGGCTCCCGAATCGGAGGTTATCATTTCCTCAAGCCCGAAAGATGACCCGAAAGCTGAAATTCGAAAATACTACAGGACAAAAGCCCAACAGAGACAGATAATAGAAAAGTTCAAAAAACCCTTTGATGAAGATAACAGGCTAGCTTTCCTGATCGTCTGCGATATGCTGCTTACAGGTTTTGATGCGCCGATTGAGCAGGTCATGTACCTTGACAAGCCTCTCAAGGAGCACAGCCTTATGCAGGCTGTTGCTAGGGTTAACCGTCCCTACACCGAAAATAAAACCCACGGGCTGATCATCGACTACTGCGGGATTTCAAAACGGCTCAAAGAAGCCCTTGATATCTTTAACGAGGGAGATGTTGCAGGCTACCTTGAACACCTGATGGACGATGTACCGAAGGCTGAGCAGGCGGCAAACAAGGTAAGAAGGTTCTTTAAAGACGTGCCAGCAACTGATAATTCAGCCGAATATGTAGATAGATGTGTTCTTGACGTCCTTAAGGCTGAAGACACAAGGATAAGGTTTGAAAGAGCTTTCAAGGAGTTTCTCGCGCTTGTAAATAATATCATTCCTAATCCTGAAGCAAACCGTTTCAGGCAGGATATTTACCTATACGGCAGGATCTACACTGCAATGCGGACAAACTACGGCATCAAAGCTCCCAGTGTGCTTGAAGCCGTCCCCAAAGCTAAAGCATTAATCCGCGAATATCTTGAATCAAATGGCATCAAAGTCTTCCATGAGCCTGTTTCCATCTATTCTTCCGAGTTCAACGATATTGTCAACAAAAAGACCTCTCCAAAGGCAAAAGCAAGCCTTATCCAGCACAAGGTAAAGACCACGATTAGCAATCTTATTAACACTAATCCGGTTTACTATACCTCCCTTCGCGAGAAACTTGAAAAACTGATTGCAGAACATGAACGGGAAGTAATTTCCACCACAGACCTCCTGACCGAATTGGACAGGATTAAAGATGGGCTTGATGTTGATGTTGTTGCAAGAAGATATGGCATGAGCAGGGAAGAATTTGCGGTCTTTCAAATGGTGAGGGCTGCTTATATTCAGCTTCAGGCTGGTGTAGGAAAAGCCGCTGTGTATCTTACAGGAGAGGAAGATAAAAAACTCTCAGATGCGTCCGTGTCACTTTTTTCAGCATTAAAAGGGCTTGCCGTAATTGACTGGAGGCAAAAGCCCGAGCAGCAAAAAATAATGTTTAAAAAGATTAAGAGAGAATTATATAAAATTGGATTCGATGTTGAAACAGCTGAGAAAGAAAGCCGCAATATACTCAATCTTGCCGGAAACTTGCTGTAAAGATGTAAAAATGGGATAGATAATGGAACAGATGAAGATAGGAAATACTCTTGTTGAGTACCGCTTAATTTATTCTTCACGGCAGAAAACTATTGAACTGGTAATTGATCTGGATTCCGGCTTTACTGTGAAAGTCCCTGCCAACATGAGTAAGGAAGAGGTCTCTGCAAGCCTTCAACGGAAAGCTAACTGGATCATAACCAATCTCGACAAGATGAATGAGGTCATAAGAAACGAAACCAAAAAAGAGTTTGTAAGCGGCGAAAAGTTTCTGTATAAAGGTAAACGTTACAGGCTCAAGGTTATAAAGGTAAATGAAGAAGTAGTCCCATCCTTGTCTTTTACCCACAGCAAGTTCATTGTATATGTACCTGCAAATGTTCCTGAAGATGATTATCCTCGGATTATACAGCCTTTATTCATCGATTTCTATCATCAAAAAGCGGAAAAAATACTTCTCCAGAGAGCCAAGAAATACCTTGTATACTTTGAAACCAAGCCCTCCCTGATAAAGGTACAACCTCTTAAAAACAAGTGGGGGAACTGTTCAAAGACAAACCAGTTAAGGTTTAACTGGAGGGTTGTTATGGCTAAAATGTCAATCATAGACTATGTGGTTGTCCACGAACTCTGCCACACTAAGCATAAAGATCATTCAAAGGCTTTCTGGAACGAGGTTCAGAAGATCCTGCCTGACTATGAAGAAAGGAAAGAGTGGTTGCGTATAAATGGGGACTTGTTGAAAGTCTAAAATCTAAATAGTTCCCTTTATATACCCATTACTATGACGTTTTGGCACGAAAGATATCGATTCTTAAATCAAGAATATGTTTTTTACCCAGTTGCTTGTAGAATGGTTCGCCAGTGCAAGTTTGATTTTTCTTTTTGAAAAAATTCTCTGAAAATAACAGATCAAATAACCGGATTTATTTAATATGTTTTCTATTTGATATCTAGAACCTAAAGTATAAATCTAATTCTGGAAAGAGGAAACGAAAATGAGTGACACTCGAATTTTTAAAATAAGCGGAAACTCAGCGAGAGAATTAAAAGGTACATCGATTGCTCTGGAAAAATCCCTTCAAAATTACATAGAAAATAATCTCGAAACGTTGCTGGGAATCAAATTTCTTGCGAGTGAGTACTCAACTGGAAAAACACATAGAGGACGGATTGATACACTTGGTATTGACGAAAATAATTCTCCCGTGATAATTGAATACAAGAGAGCTATAAATGAAAACGTGATAAATCAAGGATTGTTCTATCTAGACTGGCTTCTTGATCACAAAGCTGAGTTCAAACTTAAAGTAATGGAAATCATTGATACTAAAGTTGCCAATGATATCGAATGGAGTAATCCTCGTTTAATATGCATTGCAGGAGATTTTACAAGATATGATGTCCACGCAATACAACAGATAAACCGTAACATTGAACTACTCCGCTATCAAAAATATGAGGACGACCTCCTTCTTCTGGACCTTGTAAGTACAATCACTGTGCAAGATGCAAGCACTTCCAGAATCCCCAGTGATGAAATCGAAGAGAAAACGAATAGTACAAAAAAATTGGCTGTTAAAACAATTACGGAATATATAGAACAATCAGATAAAGAACTTCGGGATCGCTATGAAGCTTTAAAATCTTTCATTGAAGCGCTGGGAGACGACGTACAGATCAAAATTCTCAAACATTACGTGGCTTTTAAAAGGATACAAAATTTTGCATGTGTAGAAGTTCATCCTCAGAATAAAAAGATCCTTATATATCTCAAGATAGATCCTGACCAAATAACTATAGAAGAAGGTTTTGCAAGAGATGTTAGAAGTATAGGACACTATGGAACAGGTGATTTAGAAATTACGATACGATCATATGAAGACTTGGAAAAAGCAAAATACCTAATACAGCAAAGTTATGATGCCAGTTGATAGCAAAACCTACTATAGAAAAAAGAAAATTAGATCGCTTAATTTTATCTGCAGAGAAAATTAATTCATTTTTTCTTTGCTCTTTGTCTGCCGCTTATATTGGGCTTTAAACAAATAATATTTATCAACCCTGGGTCCGTAATCCGAGTTTTTAAAATGACTATGGTATATCATC
>CAZFNE010000226.1:0-5837 GCA_964520335.1 uncultured Methanosarcinales archaeon
GGGCGCGAACATACCCCGTTGCTTGCAGCGGGGTGCGCCCTCGCAACTTTGATTTAGTATTTAAATACTAACATTTTATATAATCCTGCAAAGTTTATTTAGGTTTTTCGAAGAGGGTAGGATACTTCTCTCTCAATTGTTTTTCTATCTCTGGGTCTAATTTTGCATTATAGAGAGTTTTCGCTCTAGAAAGCTGATTAACTGATAATCCATAAATCTCTTTGAGACAGGCTGCTTCAAAGTTAACTGCGTTAAGGTTAGCTGCTTGAAGATTTGCTCCTTTTAGAACAGCTCCTTGAAGATTAGCTTCTTCAAAATTAGCCTCTATAAGATCAGCCCCTTCGAGGTTAGCCTCTTTAAGACTAGCCCTTTTAAAACTAGCTCCTTGAAAATTAGCTCCCTCAAGATGAGCACTCTCAAGAAAAGCTGCTTCAAGATCCGCCCATCTAAGGTCAGCCAATATAAGGAAAATTCCTTCAAGATGGGCTTCTTTAAGATTGGCCTTAAAAAGATCAGCTCCTTTAAGGTTAGCACTTTCAAGATGAGCCCTTCTGAGATTTGCCTCTATAAGGTTAGCTTTTTCAAGGTTAGCTTCTTTAAAATTAACCTCTTGGAGATCGGCTCTTTGAAGATTAGCTCCTGGAAGATTTTTTCTTTCTGGGATATCCATATATTATTAATTAGCGTAAATTAAAATAAGCGTTACCGTACCAAGAATATTTATTATTCACTTGGCTTAATTTTCAATTCTGATTACTTTCGATGTTAATAAAAATTTATAAATGAATTATCTCCCGGAGTAAATTTTTCTAGTAGTATTTGGAATAAATTTAGCTTTAATTCCTTATGAATACTTAAAGGGTTACATGATATCAAGATTTTGAAGAAGCGCCCCTTTATGATTTAAACACAAAGGACGAAATTAAGAGACAGGAAAAGACTACTTGTTCAGCGGTGATTGGGCCGAATAAGGTGATTGCAAAGATTTCTTCTGGACATCAAAAACCTAATGGGCTTACAGTAATTGACCTGAAGTTGTAAAAAAATTTTCTTTTCCGTAAAATTAAGGCTTGTAGTGTTGGAGTTTCAAGACTCAGTGAAAGGGATACTAGGCAGATGCTGATAACGGATTTTGCTTAACTTTGGTGTCTAGTTGTTTCTGTATTGTCTGCGGAGTTTAGAATATATTTAAATAAGCTCTGAAGCCATTAAGATGTCAAACCCCGTCAACTACACAGAACCCTTTCTGCCACAACTTTACTTCTCTTTCTTTTCCTTTTTCTGTACGCTGTCTATACTCTGTTTATAAAAATTTGTGGTCTATATTAGGAGTGACATAATACTCCTTGAAAAATCTCTAATTTTTGTTCGCATATCTGCAAACGTGTGACTAACCACTTTAATTAGCTCATAAAATCTGTAAATGGGACTTATGGAATTTATTTATACAATGAAATCAGTTTATAATATAATAAAAACATTAAATGGGGGAGTAACATATGAAACCAATCGAAAAACCTGAAAAATGTAAAGAAGCAGCAGCAAAGGTTGCAGAAAAAGTAAATGAGAAGAAAGCACCAAAGAAGAAGAAATAATTAGAACACACTAAAAGATTGAGGTGGATGTAATAATCTACCCAATTTGCTATAAACGTAGATAAAACAGCTGGCAAAGCACATTGGACTGCACGATCACATAGTAAACAAACGTCTTTTGGTTATCTGTTCGTGATGGGCCTGCCCACCGAAATAACCATTGGCTTATCTTATCTAAATTTTGAATAACAAAAAAAGTAAGCATTTATTGCCATTAAATCACAAAAGATAAAATTTTGCATTATTTTAATCATTTTAGATAACTATAGGTGAGTGCATACTAGTGCATCGATTCCAAAGTTTATCATAATCAAATTTTGGATTTGAATTAAGGAGCTGAGGTGTTGAACACGCCATAAACTGCGGAAAGCGTGGAATATGCGGAAGATAGAAAAAGGGCACAATTTTTCCGCGTCCTTCTGCGTTTTCCTTGGATATTAAGACTTTATTGGACTTTTCCTTGCCCTTCAGTGTTTTTGGGTCATAAATAACGGTTTTAATGGCCATTTGACAAAAAAACGTAACCACTAGATTTTAACCACTAGATTTAATTCTTCACATTAATTACTTCCTAATTATGGATTTATCTTGGAATCGAAGCACTAGACTATAATTTTAATACAATAAATTTTATTTTTATTAAGGCTTTTTAGGAGTAAAGCCTTGAAATATAAATCTATTAAATTTAATCTGTCAAATTAAACTAAAATCTAATATTGTGGGGGTATTTTATGACATTTAAATCAATTAATCCCTATACCGAAGAAGTTAATTGGGAATATGATTCTTTTTCATTTGAGGAATGTGAGACTCATATTAAAAAATCAAGGGCTACTTTTTTAGAATGGAGTTCCCTTTCTGTTGAAGAGAGGACAAAATATTTTATAAAGGCTTCAGAAGTGCTCAGGAAGAATATCGATTTTTATGCAGAGATTATTACAAAAGAAATGGGGAAACCAATAAAACAGTCGAGAGCCGAAATTGAGAAATGTGCTGAAGTCTGCGAATATTACGCTGAAAATGCGGTTGAATTTTTGAAAGATGAATTTGTTGATACAGGGGCTGAGAAGAGCTATGTGAGTTTTGAGCCCTTGGGGGTAATTCTAGGGATAATGCCATGGAATTTTCCTTTCTGGCAGGTCTTCAAGTTTGCAACATCTGCACTCTGTGCTGGAAATGTCTGTGTACTTAAACATGGTTCAAATGTGCCAAGATCTGCTATAGAGGTCGAAAAGGTCTTTTTAGAGGCCGGTTTCCCCGAGTATGTTTTTAAGACCCTGTTAATTGACTCCAAAACTGCAATGGAAATTATTAAAAGGGACATGGTAGATGGGGTTTCACTTACTGGCAGCATAAATGCTGGTTCTGAAGTAGGAGGGTTAGCGGGGAAATTCATTAAGCCAATTGTAATGGAACTTGGAGGTTCAGACCCATTTATAGTGCTTGAAAATGCAGATATAGAAAAAGCTGCTCAGGCTGCTGTAAAGTCTAGATTTCGCAATACAGGGCAAGGCTGTAATGCTGCCAAGAGGTTTATTGTACTGGAAAGTGTAATTGACGATTTTATGAAGGCATTTGAACTTGAAGTAAATAAATTGAAAGTTGGAGATCCCATGAACGAGGACACTGAAATCGGGCCTGTTGCAAAGAAGGAGGTCATAGAAGAACTCGAAACGTTTATGGAAGATGCAATAAAAAAGGGAGCAGAGCCATTTGTTTGCGGAGAGGATTGTGAAAAAGGATTTTTCTTTAAACCGACCATTATCCGTGCGGCCAATCAGGATATGAATGTCTGCAAAGTAGAGGTCTTTGGACCTATTGCACCGGTAATTACTGTAAAGGATGAGAGTGAAGCAATAAAAGTTGCAAACTCCACAGAGTTAGGGCTTGGAGCTCAAGTATGGTCCAGAGACTTTGAAAGAGCTGAAAGATTGGCAAAAAGAATAAAAGCTGGTTTTGTATCAGTTAATGGAATGGTAAGATCTGATCCAAGGCTTCCCTTTGGTGGGATTAAAAAGTCTGGTATTGGTAGAGAGCTCTCTCATTATGGGATCAAAGAGTTTACGAATATAAAGGCTATAGTTATCAATAAGTGAATTCATATTCCGACAACTTCAATTTATCCTTCAGCGATAAATATACCAGAAGCAATATATAGCCGCATATTATGGTTTTCAAGCATTAATGGACTTAGATTAATTGAATCTAAAGCTGATTTCCTGGCGTATCCACAGTAAAGAAATGTTTTCGGGATTAATCCCTCAAGATTAAATCCACTGATAAAACCCAAGTAAAAGTTATATTTGCATCTTCAACAAAAAGAGCTTTTTATCCGTCGGCAGGTCAGATAGGGTATACATTATTTGTACTACCACTGTCTGTAGTCTGATCACTTTGGGCCTACTCCCTATCGCTTGAAATTATATGAGCAATTTCATCCTCAAGCATCCTGCAAGCGATAATACTCATTATGGGCACATGAAAACCTCTTTCTGGCTGTTTTTTAATTCCTGTTTTTGTAACGCATTTAAAAAGTAGATATAAGAAAGACCCTATATTTTGAAGACCATATTTTTCCTATCGATTACCCCATATTGTCCCGGTAAACAAGACTACAATTTTATAATCAAGAAAACAGAGTTTTGAGGTTGCATAATTAGAATAAAAAATATGAAACTGCGATGCCTGCTAGGGCAACCCACAAAATCTCGACACCGAAAAACAGTGCTGTAAACGCACCTGCCAAGAGGACTATTGATTGGATGTCCCAAGAAATACCCATAGCGAATCTTATTGTTATGCTGACAAGTAGGCCAACAAATGAGAAAAGAATTCCTGTAACAATCTGGCGAAATTGGAGAGAATCATGTATCTCATCATAATATGGAGCCAATCCAATGACAATCAGTAATGAAGGGGTAAATATCCCAAATGTTGCGACAACAGCTCCTGGAAGCCCATACAAAAGATATCCAACAAAAGTCGCTGTAATAACGATCGGCCCTGGGGTTACCTGACCAAGCGCAATACCATTAAGAAAAGTTGAGGAACTAAGCCAGCCATGTGCATTAACGACTTCATGGAACATGAGAGGAAGAGAAGCGAATCCACCACCGAATGCTAAAATGTCAATTTTTGTCATTGTTAAAGCAAGATCAAAATATTCACGCTCAAAAATATACAATAGGAGAAATATTCCTGCTACTACAACTATGAGCCTAATAAACGAATATGAAATCTTATGGGCAACTTTAATTTTTGTGGAACGAGATACAGATATCTTCTCTCGAATAAATATAAGGCCGAGGAGTCCCGAAAGAAAAATAACAATGATAGGACTTACACCTACAAAGAATAATACGGCAGCTAATATTGCGATAATAACATGAAACGATTTCTTAAGAGATGACCTGCCAAATAAGATGGCTGCATTTGCAATAATAGCTACTGTAATTACGCGTAATCCCTGAAAAATTGCGATACTCGCAGGTAGTGCTGCTGTCTGAGAATAAAAGGTTGCTAAAATGATCATAATGAAGAATGCAGGAAGTCCGAATCCAATAAATGATGCCATAGCACCATGCCATCCCCGAATTTTTAACCCCACGTAAGCAGAAGTCTGCATCGCAGTCGCACCGGGTATCATCTGGCAAAATGAGACTCCAGCACGGAATGATTCTTCGTCAATCCAATGCTCCCGATCAACCGCCATTTGTTTTATATATGCAACCATAGCCGGACCGCCAAAAGCAGTTAGGCCTAGACGAAAAAATGAAAAGAAAATTTTAACCAATGAAGGTTGATATTTTTGAGGGTGGGCAGAAGACGACATCTTATATATGGTATAACATTATTGGATTTTTACCTTAGCAGCTCTTACTTCTTTTATTTCCATTAGATCCTATTATCATTCGAAGTATTTTACAACCCATCGCAATGATTATTTTAATTTAAGCTGATTAATAATATATAGATATTTCAGGGAGCTAATTTCGAAAGGACTAACAAATAATATATTAATCCAAAATGTATCGTATTATGACTCTGGGGTTCCTAAATTTTAAAGCATAATAGCTAACGTATCCTAAATAACACGCATCATGCATTAAATCTAGCCGGCTTTTAGGTGGTTTTTTGGATGAAGTTATCCAGGCAGTTTTACAGGCAATAGGGTTAATATTAGCACTTGATCCAGAATTAATCAGGATAACAAAATTAAGCCTATATATTTCATTAACTGCA
>CAZFNE010000227.1:0-5829 GCA_964520335.1 uncultured Methanosarcinales archaeon
AATAGTATGGGAAGGAGAGTATAACGGAGAAGAAGATATCTATATGTATGACCTTTCCACCGCTAAAGAGAGTCAGATTACTGATAACGGATTCTCGCGCCAGCCTGCCATTTACGAAAACAAGATAGCGTGGCTTGACGGACGCCATGGAAACAACGATATATATGTGATATCCATCCCCTGATGCGAAGTCTTATATCACTGCTTTTTCTGAGCTCATACCTCAGAAAAAGCTTTTAAAATCGTTTTTCTTGACAATAATAATTTTTTCCTTCCTTTCTAAACACAGGTTTCTGGCACGATCCGCTTAATGTCTGGGATGAAACCCGTTCAATAGCTAGAATCCGTACTGCTTAATGCAGAAAATCTAACTAAGAAATGTAGAAAATTTAGCTAAAAAATGCAGGAAATCTAGCTAAAATTATCATAGAGAGTTATATACCTTTCATATTTTTTCTCTTTATCTTCTATTTTTTGCTTTTTTTCCTTCATTTTTGCTTCTTTATTCTATTCCTGTCTTTTTTCTGCATAAATTTTCCAATATTTTTCTCTTTCTATATTTTATATGTTTAACTAGATGAGTTTTTATATTTGATATAGTATTATTCTCCCGAAAATCAGTATAACAATTTAGAAGTATTTCTTTGAAAAAAGAAGGTGGTCTTACGATTTCCAACGTAATTAGAGTGTATGATGCGTTCAACTCGAAAAAAAATCCATTAAGATCCGTGGCACCTGTCTTATCGAGGGCCTTTGAAAATATGGAATTTAACAATCCACTTTGTTATCTTACTTTGCCGGGTTTTGCTCTGGGAACAGGTGGAATATACATGGGACTTAATCTCTTACAGGCGTTTTATCTTGAAGAAACACTGAACTTAGAATCTACCCTTTTTACGGCATTACTAACTGTTGTAGGAGTTCTTATGGCTTTTATGGGAGTTTTACTTCACTTAATAGCCGGTCTGCTCAGGTATAAGCTGAATCCCCGCAGAATCTCTAATTCCTGAACATCTCTCTTCTCCAATTATTAAGATTTTGGAAAAAAGCAAGTCTAACTCCCACTCCTGAATTTTGACCCTTACACCCATATCCACCATACTGTGTCGTTCTTGTCACGCTCGACGCAGGAGAGCGGTCATTCCACAAAGAAAAAAAGAATATAAATAATCCCGCAAGTAAAAACGACCTGTACCCCCCTTCAAGGAACTAACATCTAAAAGTGAGGGGATAAGTGATAGCTTTCTGCTTTTTTCCTTTTTCTGTTTTTTTGCATGGCCGCCAGACAAGCTGGCGGAGGCACTTATATTTATCTGTGAGTTTTATGAAGTCCTAGAGGTCAAGAAAAGCATTATTCAGATAGGGGAGATTGTTCGGAATTCAGTTTATTCTGGCAACAGTATGAATTCACCTGCTACATCTTTGTATTGCGAAGACAAGTTTAATCCTGCAAAGAGTAGAGTCAAAAACAAAAGATCCCAGGTTCTGATTCAGAATAATATAACCGATTAATGCAGATAACCGATTAATACAGAAACACCACCGAAAATTAATCTCCTTAAATACAGGAAAAAATTTAAAAAGACACAGAGAATATTCCATTCTCTGCACCCTTTTTTCTAAATCCGAAATTGTTCTTTATTTATTTTGAATAGAAAATTGTTCTTTCATTTTCATTTAATTTTATTTTTCATTTTTCTAAATAAAAGCCCTACAAAAAGCGTTCCTGTCAGACCCAACAGAAAAGAAGGCATTTTCGGGGGATTTCTTATTATTTCTACCAGTGGTTTTCCTCGAATTTGGGACTGGAGGTCTTCAAGTCCGAACAGATTTGTGGTATTGAAAATGGATTCCTTTGTTTCAAGAGTTGCAGGAGCTTTACTCTTTATTTTAGGGAAGCCATTAGAACCATGTTCGTTTGAGTGGGATTTTGAGCCTGAATCTTCTGTTGTGGCCTGAAATATAGTCAGATCATTCTGGACTATGCCTGAGAGGCCTTTGTTTTCCTCATAGGCGCCTGCAAAAAGAAGGTAATCTCCAGGAAGGAGGTCGAAAGTTGTCAGGGAAAGGGTGCCCTGGTTTTCCTCGCCTATGCTTATTGTACCATTGCCTTCTCCTATCAGGCTCTGGATTTTACCCTTAAGTTCCTCTTTTCCAAGTTTTGACTCGTAAAATGTTGAATTAATACCCAGGATCATTTTCAGTCCTTTTAAGAAACTCTCTGTCCCGGCTCTCATTTCACCGGAACTGCCGTTTCTGTTTTCTCTGAAAGCATCTTCCTTTATAAGTACTGCCCAGTAGGTGTAATTCCCTTGAGATGGTGCATTTTTCAGGGCAAGATTAACTTCGATATTTTCTCCTTCTTCCAGAATACCCGGGGCCTGTACTTCCACTTCGTATTCCAGGACTTCGAAATTGTTTTCTAAAAGAATCACTTCTTTTGGTTTACATGTATTTGTATTGTTTCCTGCAAGCGTTACGAAAAGACAGTAGCTACCGGCAGGTAAAGGGCCAAGGTATAAGGATGACAGATCTCCCCCTGCATCCAGAGTCGAAGATAAATGGATGTAAGGTTCTGTACTTGTGTTGATAAAGTCTTCAAAGCTGAGTATGTTCTCATTTGTGTTTTTATCTATTGAGTCATCGACAGCTGTGCCAGAAAAGTTAAGGCTTTGATCCTTGAAAAGATAGACATCTACTTTCTGACCCCTGAGAGTTTCCGGGCCATTATAACTTACTTCTACTTTCTCTTGTGTAGTATAATATGATTGAATAGAATAGGGATATTCAAGCATAATTTCCAGAATGTTCCAGCTACCTAGCTCTGGTATTATTTCAGGTGTAGCATTCACAGTTCCTGGACTGTAGGTCTTATTGCATGCTCTTATTCTTGTTTCATTTTTCGTTTTCCCAATTTCCAAACTTTTTGTCCCTTTACAAACTAGTGATTTTTGTTCAGTTTTTGATCCAATACTTCCTGAACTATAGTTTGAATTATTTACTTTCTCTTTTAATTTCGGGTTTGATTCCGAACTTTTTATACTTTCATTTCCCTGTATTACTTCCTGTTTTTGTTCGATTTCTTCGGTACTTTTCTCATTATCTGTACTATCTGTATCATTGTTGTTTTCATCTACCTGTTCGTTTTTCTCTTCAGCGTTTTTCTTGTTATCTGTATTATTTGTATTATCTGTATTATTTGTATTATCTGTATTATTTGTATTATCTGTATTATCTGTATTATTTGTATTATCTGTATTATTTGTATTATTGCTGTCTTTGTTTATCTGGTTCTTCTCTTCAGTGTCTTTCTGGTTATCTGTATTATTACTATCTGTATTATTGCTGTCTTTGTTTATCTGGTTCTTCTCTTCAGTGTCTTTCTGGTTATCTGTATTATTACTATCTGTATTATTGCTGTCTCCATCTACCTTTTCGTTCTTTTCTTCAGTGTTTTCCTGATTGTCTGTATTTTCTGTATTGTTAGTACTATCTGTATTATTGCCGTCTTCTTGCTTTTCTAATTCTTCTTCAGTACTTCCCTGATTACCTGTACTGTCTGTACTAGTGTTGTCTTGCGGCTCAAACAGTTTATTTGTGTCATCTGATCTTATTTTTTGCTCTAGGTTTATTCCAGTGGTACTTCCATAGTTATCTATGCCATTTTCGGATCCTGCTACTGATACTAAAATGAGTGGGAAAATAAGAATTAGAACTGCCCAGGTCACTCTCCATTTTCGAGATTTTATTTTGTTACGTGTTTTTATTCCTTTTTTCAATAACTACACCCCTTGATTAACCTCTTTCCTGTTTAATCTCGATTTTATGTTTCGATTTACAACTTTGTCTTATTTACAGCCTTATTTGCTTATAATTCAGTTTTTTGAGGCTTTGATGGCAATTTCCAATTTAATCTACGATCATTATACATTTTACATGTTTATTAAAATAGATATTTTTTACTAAAGATATTCTCAGAAATATTCGAGATCTTCTAAATAACTGTACAAATGCTTAGTTTTCTAGCATTCAGCTTGGAGGCTTCTTTTACTTACCATGCAAAAAGGTTGTTGAATTCCAGCGAGTCTCTCACATTATAAGGTACAGTATCTGCCGCCAGTATCTAGCCATCGTGTTCAAAGGTTATCAGCAGTCCCACTGATTCTTTTGTGAGGTAAGCTTCTTTTGTCTCATTATTTTCTCACACTAATAGTTAATTTTCAGAGATATGCTCCAAATAATTAACGGAAGCATCGGCTGGAAAAATGATCATGCATAAGATGTAAGAACAGAATAGGATTTTTCAGTTTTTTCTATTTTTCTATTCTAGTCAAATGTAATAATAAACTCATAAAAGCGGTCTTTTCAGAAACTAAAGTTGATAATCTAGTAAACGTCTCAGCTCTGAATTAAACGTCTCAGCTGAATTGGCATCTTTGTATAACTTCTGGAAATTATGGATAATATAATCATATCATATATTTTACTTTTAAATTTTTAATTTGCCGGTTCTTCTGTAGTTTCTCTCCTGTTTTGAATTCCTCTCACCAGAAGGACAAAGATGAGTACACAGATCTGGGCAAGCACAAGCCCCAGCAAGTTTGAGAGAGCATCTGCTACGCTTGCAGTTCTGTATGGCAGGTATGTCTGAAATATCTCATTTGTTACTCCATAAGCTGTGCCTGTGAATATGGCAAAAGCTACTGCATATTTTTCCAGCATTTCGTTTCTGGAACTTAAATATAAAAAATACAATAGAACTCCGAGTCCAAAGTAAATGCCCACATGCCCTGGATCTATTGATCGTCTTTCGGCAAAATGTAAAGATCCGATAAGGAAATCCAGGATAAAAGATAGGTGAGCTGCAGTAAGAATCTCTACTGTTGCACTACCTAGAGTCTTATCTATAATGTGTTTCATGTTTCCTATATTTGATGTAACTGATAGGTAAAAAACGAAGATTGCATATAATATTGTAACTGGGACAAAAATTCTGGACCTTTTTATTCTTAACATTATATCTTGCATTTTTATCTATAGGGCCTATGAAACGCACTAGATTTAAAGTCTTTGTTCCTGAACTTTAGGGACTTGCGGCAACGTATGACTATGATCAGTAACCTAAATATATTTCGTATGTAATAAGCCTCAGACATCTTCTATTATTAAGCTTATAATAAAAACTCATTTTACTTTCAAGTTTTCAAATATTTAAAGGCGGTTTTTTAAGTATGAACTCTAAATGTTACTGAAAATCTAAAATTGATGAAGTAATTTTGACAATTCAGATAAGTTGATTCATGAAACCTGAGTATGTGTGGAACTTCGAGTGATATAAAGTTCTTGACAAAATAAATTGTTATTTTTTCTATTTTTATGGCAAAATAAGAAACATAGTTACGAATCATTTCGATAACTATATTTATTATTATTTTTAATCGGATGAGGGCAGATATGAAAGTTTATCTATCTATTTGTACATGCGCCTAAAAATAACGACAGGATAGTAAAAAATGGTAGTTTTCGATTCGGTTTCAATTTTCAATAACTTCATGCTCGCCAGCAATCTGCTGGTCCCATTATTCGTTACTGCAGTGTCCATGCCGTACTTTATTAAAAGCTTGATCGAAAACGGGATAACAGCAACGGACCAGTATAAACGAAATCCTTCTCCTGTAGCAGATCAGGGAGGAATTGCAATCCTCCTCATTGCCATGCTTTGTTTATCTCTAAATTCTCTTTTCTTTAAGTTTACATCTACAAATTACGTGGCGATGATTGTTATTGCGCTTTTTGGGCTTTTTGGTGTTCTTGATGATATGATCAATA
>CAZFNE010000228.1:0-5790 GCA_964520335.1 uncultured Methanosarcinales archaeon
TGGAGCCAGGATGGATACGCTCTTTCCAATGACTTCCTGTGCTGAATAACCATAAACCTGCTCTGCAGCCTTGTTCCAGCTTGTAATAATACCTTCAAGAGACTCAGTTACGATAGCATCGTTCGATGATTCCACAGCATTTGCCAGTGTCTGAATTTTCTCTTCGGCTTTTTTGCGCTCAGTTATGTCCTGAACTATTCCTTTCGATTGAATAGGGATATTTTCCCCATAAAAAATAACTTCAGCTTCTGTGTGGACTATGCGCTCCTCCCCATCAGGTAAAATAATCCGGTAGTCAACAGCACAAGGATTCCCATTTAGACCTTCATTAATTGCATTAATCAAGTAATCTCGATCGTCAGGGTGTACATTATTCAAAAATGAATCGTAAGTTACTTTGAACTCTTGAGGATTAAGTCCAAAGATACGATAGAGCTCATCAGACCAGAACGGTTCACCAGTTAAAATATTCCATCTCCAGTTTCCAATATGAGCCATTTTTTGAGCTTCAGCAAGTCCTCCTTCGCTTTCTTTCAACGAGTTGTAAGCATTCTCAAGCTCTGACGTACGCTCTTTAACTAGTTTTTCTAAATTAGCATATGCTTTTTTTACAGCTTCTTCTGCTTTTTTACGGTCAGTAATATCGCGTGCTGCAGCAAAGACTCCAATAACTTTGCCTGCTTCATCTCTATAAACTGAAGCATTGTACAAAACAGGAGTTATATGTCCGTCTTTATGTTGAATCTCTAGAGGATAATCCCAAACTTTGCCATCCGTGAATACCTGCTGATAGCCTGCACGGGCTTTTTCAGGTTCAGTAAAATATTCTGAAAAATCAGTTCCAATCAAATCATTTCTTGAGTATCCAGTGACCTGTTCTGTAGCGACATTCACATCCGTAATCTTACCATCAGGCCCAATAGTTACTAGAGGATCAAGGCTAGCTTCAATTAAACTCCGGTTATAAACATTTGATAGTCTTAGAGCTTCTTCCGCCTTTTTGCGCTCAGTGATATCAGTGAGCATTCCAAGTGAACCAGCGTATTTTCCTTCTTTATCGAACAACTGGTGGGTAGAAACAATGCACCAAATGTCTGACCCGTCCTTTTTTACGAATCTATAGTCAATAGTTTGCCTACTTCTCTGCCTATGCTCACGCAATCTATCATCTGCCACAGCGAGGAACTCCAGTGCCAAGAATTTTTGTGGTGTCTGTCCCAGGATCTCATCTATCCTATAGCCCAGTATTTCTGAGACCCTCTGGTTGACAAAGATAGTCCGATCATTTTGGTCAATTACCCAGACACCCTCTTTGGAAGTTTCTATTATTTGCCGATATTTTGACTCGCTCTTCCCAAGTTCTTCTAAAAGTGCATCGCGTTCAGACAACGACTTAGCCAATTTGAAATTGCTATAGTTTAGTTGTGAAAGCATATTGGCAAACGTAATGAAGAAGGACATTCCTGTGTCTACAGCCTGCCTGCTCAACCTTGGAACTTTTTCAAGCGCTGCTATGTATTCCTCCTCATTGAAGCCGTAATCTCTAGCCTGGGATCTAAAAATGTCATAATCAATAGAATCTTCCTCAAAAAAAAACTGGCCTGCAAAGATATCACCTATATGCTGGCTGCCTACCATGATGGGAGTCACTATGTCCCACATATTGTTCTTACATTTGTACAGTTTAAATTCTCCCGGAGCAACCCCCGTAGACAAGTTTATGTTACTTTCTACACAATGCTTGCGGGATTCGGGGTGAAGCCTATGGAATTTCGTACAGATATCCTGCCATCCAACACCTACCAAAACATTACCTTTGAGATCATTTAAACCAATTGGAATATGAGTAAATTTATAAAAATCATTCATAAGGGACTGGATCGTCTGGGTATCAATAATATCAGCAAGTTCCAGTTCACCCATCTCGCGAACCCCATTTTCCCAAAGTTTTTCCTCTAGTTTTTTCTGGTCACTGATATCGAATCCAGAAATGTTCACGCAATCCTCTTCGGGTAATGGGTGAAACACAAATAAGTATACTTTTTTTCCCACTGTAACTTCCATTTTTTCCGGACTATTCAAGGAAATTACTTTTTGCAAAATATATTCCATGTAGGGGGGCAATTTTTCTCCCACTTGTATGTCCCACTCACACAATAAGGGCTTTCCTGCCTCATTTGAGTAGAGAACAGTCGCATCCTTTTCCACACGAAGTACAGGATTAGGATTTGTTGCTGTAAATTGCTCTATTTTAGGTTTCATTCTCCCCTCGGCCCTTTTTTATTGACAATGCGCCCACCTTCAATAATTATATTGCCCAGGAATATTTCTAATTTCTGAATATTACTCTTTATAATTTATATTATAAATAGAACTTCATTGAATTTGATAAGGTAATTTGTCAATATTAAAACACCTCAATAATTTTGAGTGCTTGAATACATTATTACATTTAAATTTCTTATTTCTTTTCTATAACAAATTATTGCCTATGTAATGCCAAGAACTCAGTAACTGCATAATTAGGATCATTAGCATGGTTTGCCCAATCTACCTGGCTTCCCTCGACCATCAGGAAAAAGCCATCCTTGTCCTGGGAAAGAAGTTCGACTGCTTTTCCAGTCATCTCTGCAAAAGAAGGTTCTTCAGGTGTAAGTTCAGAACGGTCAATGTGAGGGGACATATGGCTGCTTGCAAAGAGCCTCAGGTTTTGCCGGAAGAAAGCTTTAACATTTCATCTTTTGTTTCAACATATCGATAGCCCCTGTCAAGAAGGACTTGTTTTAGATTTTTTCCATCAGTTCTTTTTCCTCCTTCAGCCTCGAGCAGGAGATGGCGAGAACCTCCTCCAAAAACTATGTCAATATCCTCGTAGACCATCTGCTCCATAATTTCATTTTCGTTATCCCTGTTATCAACATGAGAAGCAAAAGCTGCAGGTGTAGCATGTGTAATTCGAGAAGTTGCTACCAGTCCAGTTGCTTTGCCTTCAAGCCTGGAATCTTCGAGGATTGTTGCAAGAGGAGTATAATTGCAATTACTAAAAAAGTATACATCCATTTTTAACTAATCTAATAAGGATAAATGATTGCAAGGAATACTAACCAAAGATTTTTTCGAACATTTTAATATCTTACTTTTAATAAAAGTTATAACTCTCAATGTTTTTCCAAAGGTAATCTATTTACCTGGTGACTGGATTGATTAAGACTCATAGTAATTCAAGCATGAAGGAGGGGATTTTGTGGCATCTTTTGAATACATTCGGACAGTAAAATCTGGGGATACATTTAGGGACTGGCTTGTAGAGGTGACTGGAGATAGAATAGATAACAGGGATTGTGAAGTTCGAGTTTTTGAATTAAGTCATGCGTCTCATAAGATTTGTAAATATGAATTCAAAGGGGAAAAACTAATTGTTATAGCCAAATTTTTCGCAATCCCTACCGGATTAATCAAAAAATACGATAGTTACAGTTTAATGAAGAAGGAATATAAGAATCTCAAAAAAGCTCGAAAAATAATTGATGTCCCGGAACCTATTTCAGTAAATAAAGATTTTAATTGCGTTCTGGTCAGCAAATATGTGCCTGGAAAACCTTTATTTTGGTACTTCAAGCACAGAGAAGAGCTTAATGAAAAGCTAGAAATGATAGCAGATATGCTTAGAAAACTTCATGAAAATACGCAGACATACTATGATAAAGAAAATGAATTTTCAAAATTTTATTATATCTTGGATCACCTCAAAATCAATAAAAGCGTAAAAAAAGAATATAAGTACTTACTTGGGAAATGGTGGCATAGTTCTCTCTTGGATATAAATAACGGCTGTATGGTCCACAACGATGCTACTCCTGTAAACTTTGTATTCCACAAGGGTAGGCCTTTTTTACTGGACTTCGAACTCGTGGCCCGACATGGGCATTTCGCCTGTGATTTAGGAATACTTTGTGCTGAACTTAAATATTATTTTACGCGGAAAGGATCAAACCAGAAAGCAGAGCCTTATATTGACCATTTCTTGAGGCATTATAGCAAAGATGAGAAGGAATTCTGCAAAATAACTAAAGTTATTCCGTTTTATATGGCTTATGGACTGCTGAGAATAGCAATGTTTAAGTCAAATACAAGCTACAGAGATTATCCTCTGAGAGAAGCAAAGAACTGCCTGGAAGCAATAAATCGGAGAAAAGAATAAAAGAATTAATTTAAGGCTTGTAAATCCAAGCTATATTACTAACCATCTAAATATTGAGATTATAACTTTACACTCATATTAATTGCTACTTCTGCTATATCGCCGCTGTATTCGGCTACTCTTCGGAGACTCTCAAGGACCATATTAAGTTCAACATTATTTGTATTTTCTGCCTCCAGTGACTCCAGAGAAACTCCAAGTTGAGAAATATCCTTAGATTCTACAACAATTTTGTTGATCATCTGCATATCTTCGTGAGATATCGAGTCTATTGCGCGTTCAAAAAGTTTAATCGAGAGTTCAGCCATCTTAAAAATTGAGTTATTAGAGTCAACTATAGAATCTGTTTTCTGGACATTTATAGCTATTTTGACTGCATGATCTCCTATGCGTTCAATGATTTTAGTAATTAGCCTGTATTCCAGGCACTCTTGTTGATGCCGAATTCCTATCTTTTCCGCAAGCTCCATATCTTCAATTGAAGCCTTGAGCTGGCGGACGGCAAGAAGATAAAAGCGATCCACATCGTCATCCCTCTGGATAACATCTTCGGCAATTTCCACATTATGATCCCTAAGGGCAGTTATGGAATCTTCAAGCATTGAAAGCACAAGTCCATACATGTTTTTAATTACCCGAGTAAGGGGAAGGTCATTGTAGTTCAGAAGGCACTGAAAAACCAGCTCATTTCGGTATTCTTCTATAAGTTCAAGCCCTATTAGCTTTTGACGTACGGAATCCTTAATGAACTTGCGATCATAGGCACTGAAGCCCTTTATTGTAGTCAGTTTGATAATATCATAGCCCGCAAGATAATTTGAAATGAGAATTCTAAGATTATTTTCCGCACTTTCTGAGTGAATATAGTCAACTGTTGCTTTTTGAATAGAATGTTCTTTTGAAATAGCATCTGAAGAAACAAGCAGGGTTCTATTAGGCATGGGCATGAGCGTAAGGGTATCTCCTGCCTCAAGCCCTATATCCCTGACCCATTTTATGGGGAGAGACACAATATAGGTAGAATTGCCGGTAAACTGAATTTTTCGTTGATCTTTAGTAATAAAACTGTCCTCCGCGGGAATATTTTAATTAATTTTACAGATCGATATAGGCAAATGTGATGATAAAGGTTTCTTGTAATTAATGTGGTAAAAAAGAAAAGCCTGGTTTTATATTCAATTAATTTTTGCAATTGCTGAAAAATCCAGCTGTTCAGGCTTTTCATTTTTCTTAGCTGATTCGAGCTTATCTATCTGCCTAGACTTAACAGGCTAAATTTATAATAAACGAGCAATTAAAATAAACATTTTAGACTATTCTTTATAATCGAATAAATCTAGAAAAAAAGGAAAATATGATGAGTACCCTCATCTTTTATTGATATTAACTGGTTTTCTTACTTCTTTTATACAAAAATAATACCAGTAGAGTGGCTATCCCATAAGCTGTTTCAAATCCAGAGAGTTTTGTATTCTCTTGCCTGGAAATATTTGAGCTTTTTTCTTTCTCATTTGTCTGTTTGAAATTTTCTGGCGTATTCCCTTGCAGGTTAGTCAAAGTTTCATTTAAAGCTATAACCTGAGCTTTAT
>CAZFNE010000229.1:0-5789 GCA_964520335.1 uncultured Methanosarcinales archaeon
TGGTCAACATAGGTTTTATAAAAATGGGCAACCTGGGAATGAGCCAGGTTATCAACCTTATCCAGGATGAAATTGCAGCGCGAGAAGGAATTACAGTAAGGGTATTCGGAACAGGCGCTAAAATGAGCCCTGCAGAAGCGGCGGCTACTGAAAGTTTTAAGCAGTGGAATGCAGACTTTGTGGTAATTATCAGCCCTAACGCGGCAGCTCCAGGCCCTACAGCAGCCCGTGAAATCTGGAAAGATAAGCCCTGCATCATTGTCTCGGACGGCCCGACAAAAAAAGAAGCTAGAGAAGCTTTTGAGCAGGAAGGCTTTGGTTATATCATCCTTCCCGTAGATCCTCTTATAGGCGCAAAGAGAGAATTTCTGGATTCTGTAGAAATGGCAGCTTTTAACTCCGATGCGATGAAAGTGCTGTCTACTTGCGGGGTTGTAAGACTTATCGAGGAAGAGCTGGATAAAGTCACCGAACAGGTCGCATCAGGCAGGTCTGGAAAGGAATTAGAACTCCCGCATATTTTCGCAAAGCCAGAGAAATGCGTTGAACATGCTGGTTTTACAAATCCTTACGCAAAAGCAAAAGCTCTTGCTGCCCTTCACATGGCTGAAAAAGTAGCCCAGGTGAATTTCCCCGCGTGTTTTATGCTTAAGGAAATCGATCAGATATGCCTTACGGCAGCGGCTGGACATGAAATAATGGGAGCAGCAGCCCAGCTTGCAACCCAAGCCAGGGAAATTGAAAAATCAAATGATACAGTTTCCAGGCACCCTCATGCAAAGAATGGAGTCGTGCTGAAGAAAACCAGGTTATACGAAAAACCACAGTAAAATTTCAGGGTTAAGGATTAGAACCCAAAACTTTTTGGAGGATACAAAAAATTTCTGAAAAATCTGGGAAATCCTCCAAAATATCTCTTTTTAAGTTATCAGGTGTTTAGACTTCATTTTTTGGCTTCTTCTACTTCTTCAATCACAGAGGTATATTCCAGGAAAACAGAGGATAAATCAATAGTAGCTAGCAGGTCTACAATTCCAAGCGCTACAAGGACTTTCCCATCTTTTGAACGAATTGGAGCAACAACAACAGGTTTTCCCTTATATACTCCTTCTGTAGGGACTTCATGGGCAACCTTGTTGGTTCTTAATACCTGTTCTAATACAGGTCCTGTATAATCTCTGTCAAGAATCTTTCCTTTTTCCAGACGAAGTCCTTTTCGGTTAACACTGCGAATGGTAGTTGGAAGCCCCATAACGGAATGCACTGCAAGTGCAAACTCTTCGAGGTCTTCAGGCCCTGAATCTTCTGAGATAGTTAGAGAAGTTATAATTTCGCCCCCATAAATTTGTGATAATTATACTGGCAAAAAACAGGATTTTAGGAATAAGGAACCAAATCCTGCTTTCGAGTCATATTTAAATATGTTTTTTCAAAGGATATATACTCACTCCTGACTCTCGAGGGCTTTTATAAAAGCCTGCTTATGAAGTTCACCTGACTCATGAATCCCTCCAAGATCTCCCCGGGCTGCACGGCAGGGATAATGCTGAATTAACAACCCGGCTTTAGGGGGCGAATCAGGAATAGGCATCCCAACAATTTCCTTAGCCATATGCCATGTACTTCCACAGGGTGCGCCCCTTATCACCTCAACACTAGAGATTCTTCCGTTTTCGGTTTTTACATTCAGGATAGGCGAGCCAAAAACTTCAGTAAAAGGCCTGTTAGAAGCATTGGGCTGGAGTGTGCAGCAAATTTCATCTACCTCTATATTCATACCTGAAGCTTCGGAAATCCTCTTTAATTCAGGAATTGAAGCCCTTGAAGGACCTCCTGGAATAATTAAAGAGCGAACTCCTGCTTCTGCCGCAAGTTTTGCAATCGAAGATGTAAGGTCAGAGTGTAAAGAATACGAGATTATAATTTCGGCAGAGAACACCTTTTTGTCGAAATTTATTGATTCCAAAAACTCATCAGGCTCTTCAATGAATATGGGCACGAACTCAGGTAAATCAGCAGTTACTACAGAAAAATCACTGTGTTCTTTGATCGCTTCAATCAAACGATGCCCATATTTGCCCCGCGTGATAACTCCAATTAAAGTCATTACTCTAACCTATTTTTAATATTTGCATAAATAGATACTGATTTTATCTGGAACTGACTTTTACATGGCATTGAAGTTAGGGCTTATACAGGCAATTATGCGAAAAATCTACTGTACATAAGTACACGTAATTTGTATCAATAAAAACCTTTAAAAGAAAAGAAAAACGGTTTAAAAAACGGTTTTTATGAGAGGGAAACTGGTTACACTTGAAGGCATCGATGGTTCAGGGAAAAGTACAGTTGCAAGAAAGCTTCAGGAAAACGCTGAACTCAAGGCTTTTTGCCCTGTTTTTACAAAGGAACCAACTCGGGGCACACTTACTGGTACTGCCGTAGAAAAGGCTATTCAGTCTGATACAGATCAACTTGCTGAACTCTTCCTTTTTACGGCAGACCATGCCGAGCACCTGGCAAAACTTATAAAACCCTCACTTGAGAGAGGAAAGTTAGTGATTTCTGACCGCTACTCAGATAGCCGATACGCGTATCAAGGAATGACCCTAAAAACTCGGTTTCAAAATCCTCTTGATTGGGTCAGGAATCTTCACAAAGATTGGACTGTAGTTCCGGATTTAACTTTTCTTTTTGATATTAATCCAGAGCTCTCAGTTGAACGCTGTGGAAGAAGAGGAGATTGCAGTAAATTTGAAAAACTGGACTTTTTGAGTGGAGTAAGAGAGATTTTTCTTAAACTTGCCGCAGAAGAGCCTGAACGTTTTATAATTATCGATGGAACACTTCCGCCTGAAATTATGGAAAAAGAAGTTATAGATAAGATTTTGAAACTCCTATCCGACGATTGAATGGAGCTTAATTTAGAAATTAAAGTATATGGTAACCAGTATCTCTTAACAGACTAAAATAAAGGAAAAAAATAGTAAAATTAATTTGAATTAAGTAAAATAATTGCGGATTAAATTTGTTTAATAAATAAAATGGCTAAAGTAAACAAAATAAAAATATTAGAAAAAACTCATTATGCAAAATAAGAAAAAAGCCTGTATTAGAGGCCATTATCATCTGCAAATTTAATTAAGGCTTCCCCAAGCATCCTGACGTGTGATGGATTAAGGTTAAATCTGGATTTTTTGACTCCCCCTCTTTCTTTTGCTAGCTCAACATACTCTTTTTCAAACCTTTCACTATGAGCCAGAGAGATAGTCATATACCAGCCTCCTCCCATTTTGATCTCCACATACCCGTCTCCCTTTGTTCCCTCAGCATCTTCTTCAATATTTTCTTCAGAAGTATTTTCTTTTGCCATAAATAAACCTCACAAGTTATTGTCAGAGCGATTTTATTCTAGGTATAAAATATCCAATCGATTAAAAGCTCACATACCTAATAGACGTAAACGGAATTAAAACTTTTAGGTACACCCTGATTTTTTTTCCGGTTTCATTATTTTGTCTAATTGCTTTTATCTCATAAATTTAGATTTTCAG
Source organism: uncultured Methanosarcinales archaeon (assembly GCA_964520335.1). GTDB lineage: Archaea > Halobacteriota > Methanosarcinia > Methanosarcinales > Methanosarcinaceae > Methanosarcina. The sequence continues at coordinate 3,555 of CAZFNE010000229.1, forward strand.
GCGAAGTTAACGTATCTAAAGAAATAAGCCCCGAATGGAGAGCACTTGCAACCAGAGCTCCTTTTATTCCAATTTTTTTAAGGGCAATAAGATCATCCAGGTTTCTGACCCCTCCTGCCAACAGCACATTATGTTTTGAAGTTTCTACCAATTTGCATAGGAAGTCCGGATCAAAGCCTGAACCAGCTCCAACTCTTTCAAGATCGAGAAAAATAAGCTCTTTAATTGGAAATGAATTCAAAATTTCTACAATCTCTAAAGGCTTTTCAGGGATTTCAGGATCATTTTTAAGGATTTTCCCATGCTTCATATCTATACTGACACTTATCTTTCCCGGGTTTTCAAAAGCTGCCTGTTTTATCATTGAGAGGTTTCCTGTCTCTGTCCCTATTACTGCAGTACTAGCAATAGAAAGTGCCTTACCCACATCTTCCAGGGAAGAAATTCCAAAATCAAGCATAGTATTTGTTTTTAAACTTACTTTCTTAATTATCTCTACATTAATATCAGAAAGCCCAATGCCCTGTAGCCTGTTTAAGTCTGCAATATAAACTTCTTTTGGATTCAGGGCTTCTATTATATGCAGAGGGTCCGAATTTTTACATATATTGCTCGAATAAGAAACGGGAAGATATTTTTCTCTAACTCCGCCTTTTGCAAGAACTGCATTACCGTTAAATATATCCATTACAAAAACTACCCGGAACATACTTATTCCATAGTTGCATCATCCTATAAAAAAATATAAAATAAAAACATATTCTATAAAAAAGATAATATTCATCATATTAATTTTAATTCCAGGCGTATTTAGAGGAGTTTTATGAAACTGCTTGTAAGTCCAATTAATAGAGAAGAGGCAATTATTGCTTCCCAAGGCGGCGCAGATATTATAGATGTCAAAAACCCGAAAGAGGGTTCCCTTGGGGCTAATTTCCCCTGGATAATCAGGGATGTAAAGGAAGTTGTGAATGGTAGACAGCCTATAAGTGCGACTATAGGCGATTTTAATTACAAACCAGGCACAGCATCTCTTGCCGCTCTTGGGGCAGCGGCTGCAGGGGCAGATTATATTAAAGTTGGGCTTTACGATATTCAAACTGAAGCACAGGCACTTGATCTCCTTACAAAGGTAACAAGAGCTGTAAAAGATTACGACTCTACAAAAAGGGTTGTTGCTTCAGGCTATTCTGATTATACTCGTATTAATTCAATATCTCCTTTTTTACTTCCGGCGATTGCTGCAGAGGCTGAAGTGGATGTAGTTATGGTAGACACTGCAATTAAAGACGGGAAATCAACTTTTGAATTCATGGATGGAAATGAGCTTAAGAAATTTACTAATCTTGCACATGAATATGGGCTTGAGAATGCAATAGCTGGATCTTTAAAGTTTGATGATTTGCCTGTGCTTGAACGAATAGGTCCGGATATAATTGGGGTCCGAGGAATGGTCTGTGGAGGAGACAGAAGCACAGCGATTCGCCAAGAGCTTGTCGAAAAGCTTGTATCCGAATGCCAGGCTTAAAAAATTTATAGATATAATGCAAAATAAACGCTTATGTCGACAGGCTTTCAGTCCTGTCGGCCAAAAAATAATTATAATCAAATAACTATTTTTAATCTGATGTTTATTTTCGGACATATAGGAATAACTCTAGGGATATTTTATCTCCTGAGCCATTTATTCTCAAAAGATAATTTCACTCAGGCTATTCCATATATTATAATTGGAGCCCTTCTTCCTGATATAATTGATAAACCGCTTGGAAGGATAGTTTTTGCAGAAACAATAGGAAGTGGACGCATTTTCGCCCATACGTTGATTTTTGGCATTCTTCTGGGCCTCACAGCTTATTATTTTTATAAGCAGGGAAAACCTGAATTCATGATTGTCGCAGGGTCTTCTTTTTGCCATATACTACAAGACCATGTATGGAACAATCCCGAAGTTTTCTTCTGGCCCCTTTTCGGCTGGAAATTTCCCAGGGACACAATTTCGGGAAATTTTATTGATTACCTTTTGTTAATTCTGACAAGATCATGGCATACTGCATTTACGGAAGTTTTTATTTCAGAAATAGCTGGATTATTGATTATCCTATTTTTAACAGGGAAATACATTCAATCAAAAATGAAAAACCGAAGTACTGCACATGGATAAATTAGGTATACAGGATTAAATGCAAATTTAATTTAATTCAATAGCTTTAAGGCCTTTTTATTTGCTCAGAA
>CAZFNE010000230.1:0-5787 GCA_964520335.1 uncultured Methanosarcinales archaeon
CGGGTTTGTAGAATAAACAAGATAAGGAAATATGTAGCGTTCCATAAATGATCTCATTTCCCCAGTGGAATTTCCAAGGTAAATCGGGGACCCAAGGATTACTGCATCAGCATCCTCTAATTTATCCAATACAGGTGTAAGTTCGTCATTCATTGCACATTTTCCGTAACTTTTCCCATCCTTTAATTTACATTCAAAGCAGCTAGTGCACCCCTTAAAATTCAGATCATAAAGGTGGATTAATTCGGTTTCTGCACCTTCGGAAGCTGCGCCTTCAAGAGCTTTTTCAAGTAGCATTCCCGTGTTCCATTTTTTCCTGGGGCTGCCATTTATTGCAATTGCTTTCATAATTTTACCTCGATTTTTTATCACGATTTCTGATTTCTAAATACTATAATTTATAATTCTTATTTTAGCTTGAGTGTTATAAATTTAGTTTCTTGAAACAACCATTCAGGCCCAGGTGTTCGAACACAAATGTGTCCCAAATTTTATTCGCTGGCATTCTTGTCTTTCTTGTCTTTATATCTTAGAAAGGAACAAACTTTTGAGTTTCAGAAAACCTGTAAGTTTCCAAAGATCGACTATATGTTAAATAAAATACAATGTTCAAAAAAAGTATAAATAGTTGCAAAAAATGAAATATTTACAAAAATTTTAGATAAACGTTTGGGAATAAAAAAGAAAAAATACAAAGAAAAAAATAAAGAAGTAAGAATTGGGTTCTTGAAGATTTTAGTCGATAAATAAACTTCTTTAACCTTATAAACCGCAATTCTTATTCTGTGAAGTCCTGCTGATACTTTTATACATTTTGCATTGAAGCAAAACTGTTTCCTGAATATGAAACAACATGTTTAGGCAGGTCTATATCCAGGGCTTCTTTCAAGACTTCTTCAATGGTCTCAACAGGCACGAATTTCAGTTCGTTCCTGACATCTTCAGGGACGTCTTCGAGATCCCTTTCGTTTTCCTTTGGCAGGATAACTTTTTTAATTCCAGCTCTGTGGGCTGCAAGGATTTTCTCTTTTATTCCCCCTACAGGCAGGACAGCTCCACTCAGGGTAATTTCTCCTGTCATGGCGATTTTTGGGTCTACTGTCTTTCCTGTAATGAGAGAAGTCAGTGCAGTAAAGAGGGTTACTCCTGCTGAAGGGCCGTCCTTCGGAGTTGCTCCTGAAGGCACGTGGATATGGATGTCACTTGAAGTGAAGTCAAAACTGTGAGCAAGATTTGCAAGCCTTGACCTGGCAAGACTCTGGGAAATCTTTGCAGACTCCTTCATCACATCCCCAAGCTGGCCTGTAAGGGTAAGCTTTCCGGTGCCTGGCATGAAAGTCCCTTCAATGAAAAGGATATCTCCGCCTACTGGGGTCCAGGCAAGGCCGGTAACTACTCCAGGTACGTTTTCCTTCCTGGCTTCTTCCTGCCTGACCATTTCCTTTCCGAGGATTTCCGCAAGCATCTCCGGCTTTACCACATATGGAAGTTCTACTTTTCCTGAGACAATTTTTTCAGAGACATATCTTGCAATTCTTGCAAGCTGTTTTTTAAGGCCTCTTACCCCTGCTTCACGTGTATACTTGTCTATGATTACTTTCAGGGCCTCATCTTCGATTTGAAGTTTTTCTGCATCAAGCCCATGTTCCTCCAGTATATAGGGGATCAAATGGTCTTTGGCAATTGCAAGCTTCTCGTTTTTGGTGTAGCCTGAAATTTCAATAGTTTCCATCCTGTCAAGAAGAGGCCAGGGGATATTTGCCATTGAATTGGCAGTAGCTATGAACAGCACATCAGACAGGTCGTATGGGACTTCGAGGTAGTGGTCTGAGAAGGTGCTGTTCTGTTCCGGGTCGAGGACTTCAAGAAGGGCACTTGAAGGGTCTCCTGAGTAAGAAGCTGAGAGCTTGTCAACCTCATCAAGGATAAAGACCGGGTTTTTTGCTCCTGCTTTTCTCATGCCCTGGATAATTCTACCTGGAAGGGCTCCAACATATGTACGCCTGTGGCCACGGATTTCAGCTTCATCTTTAACGCCTCCAAGGCTTGCCCTGACGTATTTTCTGCCAAGGGCATCTGCAATGCTCTTTCCAAGGCTTGTCTTTCCGGTTCCTGGAGGGCCTACAAAGAGCAGGATTGAACCCTGTTTATCTTTTTTAAGCTTCATGACTGCCAGGTGCTGAATAATTCTCTCTTTTACTTTTTCAAGCCCATTATGATTGCTTTCAAGCACGCGGCGAGCTTCTTCGATATCAATGCTCTTTTTCTCTTCCGTGACCCAGGGAAGGTCAAGCATAAGATCCAGGTAGTTTCTGATGTATGAGCTCTCAGGGTTGTGGTTCCCTCCCATTTCGAGTTTTTTAAGTTCCTCAAGAGCTTTCTTTTTTACCTCTGGAGGCATCTTAGAATTTTCAATCCTTTCTCTGTAACTGCTTTCCCCTGAGCCGGTTCCGTCGCCACCATTGAGCTCCTCCTGAATTATCTTGAGTTGCTCTCTGAGCATTGCTTCTCTGTTGGATTTATTGATCTTGTCAGTCACTTTCTTTGCCATCTCAATCTGTATGTTAATATTCTCTCTTTGTTTTGTCAGAAAATGCAGGAATGTAAGATATCTTTCCCGAACTGAGGCTATTTCCAGGAGGGCTTGTTTTTCTGAAGCTTTTATGGGGATGTAAGGCATGACAAACCCAATTATCTGGTCAATAGACTCCATTTTGTCTATTGGCTTGGTAAACTGGTCAGAGCCCTGGAAACGGGTGCTTATCTCCCGAATTGTTTTCTTAATGTTTGCAAGAAGTTCGGTCTGAAAGTCCTCATCGAGATCCTGGATATCATGGGCGGGTTTATAAGTGGCAGAGAAGATTCCTTCTTTTTCAGTTAGAGAAAGAATTTCTACCTTTTCAATAGCCTTTCCAATAACAAGATATCCTTCGTCAGCCGGCTGGACAAAAGTGACCCTGAGCAGATTTCCTATCTTGTAAAGGGTTTCCTCTGAAATTTCCGTATTTTTTGTGCCCGGCTTTACTGTCAGTCCAAGTCCATATGCACATTCGGAGCTCTTTACCTCATTCAGAAGAATTTCCCCGATAGCTTTGTCAACCAGGAATTTTGTCCGGCTGCTGGGATAAACTACTATCTCAAAGAGGGGTATTACGATTTTTTCGTTATTTTCATAGGTTTTTTCTGAATACATTATCATCATCCAAATTATTAGTTTTAATTTCCCTAACTATTCCCGGGCAAAAAAATTATCTTACTTTTTTCAAAATCTCAATAAGCGTCTCAATCTCTTTTTCATTTAATGAATTCGCGATTTTCTCAACAACCTGCAATAAGGCACTTTCCTCGGCAGTGGCAATTTTTCGCCCTTTCTCAGTAAGGCGAATATAAAAAATCCTGCCATCGTCTGTACATTTTTCTCGGTAAACGCATTCCATTTTGGTGAATTTGTTAATTGTCTCAGTAATTGTGGGTTTTGAGTTATTGGTGAGCCTGGCCAGCCTGGAAAATGTTACATCACTATTTTTCTCAATTATTTTCAGATATCCAAGCTGCTTTAAAGTGATATCTGATACCCCACATTCTGACAAGATACTGCAAGAGCATTCGCTTCTAATCCTAATTAGCTTTTCAAAAACAATAAATAAGTGCTCTCTTTTCTCCATCATATCCTGATCTGCTCTGTTAGTTAGGCTTGTCCTAATTATATACTTTTTGGTTGCCAAATATTTGCTGGCAATTCAGGACAATTTAGATTTGTTGTTTTCCAGAATTTATAGCATTTCAATTTTGTGTTTTTAAGCATATATTTTTCAGAAAACATTTTATCCGGCATTTTAATTATGCTAATTATGCTTTGAGTGTTAAAACACCTGGAACCTAAATTAATTTTCAGAATGATTGTTTCAAAAGCAGTTTTAATCTGAATCACATACCCTTTTTACAATTTCTTCTTTAAATTCAAATAAATCGGGGGATATTATGAATTGCAGTGAATTAAAAGAAGGCCAGGTCCTTGTTTGCGAAGGATGCAGATTTGAGCTTCAGGTAGTAGAAGAATGCAGGGACAAATCCTGCTCTACAGATAGCTGCTGTACTGGTAACATTACATGCTGTGGATAACCAATGCAAATTAAAAAATAAACTGGCAATAAAATGGGTTAACTAAAAACAGGTTAATTAAAAACAGGTTAATTAAATAAGAATATAAAGATACGAATATAAATAGGAGTTACGCGGTTAAACTGAGAAATCAACAGCATTAAACCTTCAACAGCCTAAACTCCAAGTTAATCACAACATCGATTGTATTTGATTTTGTACCTCAAGTGCGTAAGTCCTAATAAAGTAAACTCAATTATCGTATCCATACTTTTCTTTTATCTCAGATTCTTTAAGTATTTTAATTTCCAATTTATCCAGGATTTCTGAAATCCTCTTTCTGTCCTCACTTTTCATAGATTTTCTGTCAAAGTAGGCAAAATCAGCATCCGATTTCTCAATAGCCTGCCTGATTAAAGCTTCATCTGCGAACTCAAGCTGGTATTTAGGAAAATTGTGCCCAAAAGAAATCCCTGTTTCAAATAAAAGCCCTGTCTGCCGCATAGCATAGTGTCCCCCTCCGAACCCAAGGCCTGCAGGAACTTTTTCAAGAGAAACCGCCAGGATAGCTTTTGCTACAACCTCTCCTGCTTCGGAGTCTTTCCACTGCGTTTCCGTACTCCCGATTTCAGCATACAGAGATGGGACTGAAAGTTCGGTAGGCCCGTGATGAGTCACTTCTAAAGTAACATCGTATTTCAGGCTCTTTTCCTGAGCAAGCTTTTTCATTTCCAAAAGTATGGACTTCATTGCAGCAGGGGAAGATACCGCAAGAGATCTGGGTTTTCCTCCAAGCCTGGCTTCTTCTGAAGGATTTCCTGTACAGTGTACGGTAAGCGAATTAATTTCTTCTTTGCTTCTGTGTTTGGATGCAAAAATTATAAGGGATGCAGGAACTCCAGCAGCTTCCAGTTTCCTGTCAAGCTCATCCTGAAAAATATGCATTTCCTCAATTTCAACAAGCCTGAATTTTTTGTCTGCAGATTCTCGGGCTAAAGAGATTCCAGAGCCTTCAGGGAGCCTAAGAGTATTCCAATCTTTCAGATTCAAGAGATGATTTTTAATATTCTGGCTGGCAAGATCAGGAGCAGAACAGATAATCGTTATTTTTGGAGCAGAAGGAACAGAACTTTCAGTAAAGCCGTATCCTGAATTAAAAGAATTATCGGAGTTTTCAATATCTTTCATTTTTGATCATTTCTGAGATGTTTCATTTTAGCGTTCTTATAAATCCCGTTAAAATAGATAAATTCGACTCCAAATACATTTACAAATATAATTGAAAAAATTGAAAACTATAAAAAAATCTAACCCATAAAATCATATTAGCTGTCATATGCCGATTTTGTCACGCTCGACGGAGGAGAGCGGCCTTTCCTGAAAATAAAAACAGGCAGTGTACCAAATTTGCTGTAAATTCAAGATAAAATTTTTATATACTACACACGAAACTGGTCTGATGATGTCGAATTTTTGAATCAAATACTTTTTAAAATTTGTAATTTTACAGAACTTTCGGCACACTGCCCCTAGATCCATTATGTGTCCAGACAATGGTTTCGAGATTAACCCCATTTACAATTTGATGATGTTTACCGCTCCATTGTCTGTAAACAAGATTAATATTTTTTGAATAAGGTTTATCCAGAACAGTGTCATCAATAATAAGAAAACCAGTTTTAGGAG
>CAZFNE010000231.1:0-5738 GCA_964520335.1 uncultured Methanosarcinales archaeon
GTTGTCCCTTTAACCCCTGTTACTCGAGTTTTGACTTTTAACTCAGCTCCTGCTTGTGCGGCCTGCTCTGCCAGGAACTGGTCATACCTGCGCCTATCAAGTACATCACCTTTTACAGGAAATTCTTTTATACTAAGATTAGGAGGAATAATACGCTGGTTTTTGATTGGCTGGAGCACACAAGAGTCAGGATATTTTTTTAAGAAATCGGGAAGTTCTATATCAGGAAGAATAGCCTGAATCTCAGACGCATCAGGAAGAAAGCCAGCGCATTGAATTGGGCTTCCAATTTCTCTTTTTTTATCAAGAAGGAGCACAGAAGCTCCATTTTTTGCTGCGTAAAAAGCAGTAGTAGAGCCTGCAGGCCCTGCGCCTATAACAATAATATCATATGAGGTTTTTGAAAGCATTTAGAAATTCTTCCTGGTTTTATTCTGTTTCTGGAATTATGAGGTTCCGCGTATTAATTCTTTCCTAAGTTAGGGAATCAAAAGATCCTTCATTAATATTGGAAGTAAAACTAACATATTTAAGTTAACTGATAAATTTAAATATTATAAGATGGTACAAAGGTTACCGGTTTCTTATTTCCGGTTAAAGAAAAAGAAAAGCAAGGAAACAGGATGAGACAAATAGCAATTTATGGAAAAGGCGGGATTGGAAAATCCACCACCACGCAAAATCTGACCGCGGCCCTTGCAACTATGGGAAATAAAATTTTGCTTGTAGGATGTGACCCGAAAGCCGACTCTACAAGAATGTTGCTTGGAGGCCTGAACCAGAAAACTGTACTTGACACTCTAAGAAGTGAAGGAGACGAGGCAGTTGACCTCGATGTAGTTTTGCAACCAGGTTTTGGGAGTATAAAATGCGTAGAATCCGGAGGACCTGAACCTGGAGTGGGATGTGCAGGCAGGGGGATCATTACTTCTATCGGACTGCTGGAAAATCTTGGAGCCTATACCGATGACCTTGACTACGTATTCTATGATGTGCTCGGAGATGTTGTATGCGGAGGCTTTGCAATGCCTATTCGCGAGGGAAAAGCCAAAGAAATCTATATTGTAGCTAGCGGGGAATTGATGGCCATCTATGCAGCAAACAATATCTGTAAAGGCCTTTCCAGATTTGCTAAAGGGGGAGCAAGACTCGGAGGTATTATCTGCAACAGCAGAAACGTAGACGGAGAACGCGAACTGCTTGAAGCCTTTGCAGAAAAGCTCGGGAGCCAGTTAATTCACTTTGTGCCCAGGGATAACATCGTCCAGAGGGCTGAAATCAACAGAAAAACCGTAATCGAGTACGACCCCGAGTCCAACCAGGCACACGAATACCTGACCCTGGCAGAGAATGTCCAGAACAATACTAAACACGTTGTTCCGACTCCCCTTCCTATGGAAGAATTGGAAGCCATGATGGTAGAATTTGGGATTGTTGAACTCTGAATACCGACCCTGAATCAGTTGTAAACGCAAACTATGGATCATTGAGTTCTGAAAGCATAGAGGAGATGAAAAAATGCAAATGATACGTGCAATAATCAGGCCGGGTATGGAATCAAAGGTTGTCGAAAGTCTTGAAAAAGCAGGTTGTATTTCCCTTACAAAAATGGAAGTTTTCGGCAGAGGAAAACAAAAAGGGATCCATATTGCGGATATCCATTATGACGAACTGCAAAAAACCATGCTTTTAATGGTAGTTGAAGACGAGCACAAGGATAGAGTTGTACAAACCATAATGGAATCTGCAAGGACGGGAAAATATGGAGATGGAAGGATCTTTGTAAATCCCGTTGAAGAAGCCTATACTATAAGGACTGGAAAGCCCGGCCTTTAAAGGGTATTAGAGGAATCCCATGAAAGAGATTACGGCAATAATCAGAATGAATAAAGTCCAGAAGACTAAGGACGCTCTCCTTGAATGTGGCTTTCCTTCCTTTACAGTTAGAAGAGTAATGGGCCGTGGAAAGCAAAGAGGGCTTTGTTTTGAATTTGATCCTCCCCTCCCTGATCCGGATGACAGAGAAGCCGAAACCTGCATTCGCTTTATCCCAAAAAGGATGTTCACAATTATTGTGGATGATTCCAGTGTAGATGAAGTGGTTCAAAAGATCATTGAAGCTAACCAGACCGGCCATGTAGGAGACGGAAAAATCTTCGTATCAAACGTCGCTGAAGCCCTCCGTATAAGAACAGGAGAAAACGGGGAAACAACTGTTAGCAAGGAGCTGATTTAATGGGAGCTGAAATAGATCAGGGAATTAAAGATAATCAGGCGATTAAAGACAAACAGCAACTCGTTGAAGATATGCTGAAAGAACTCCCAGAAAAAGCAGCCAGGAATAGGAGAAAACATATAGTTGTTCGAGATTGCTCCACCGAACAGCATATCGAAGCCGATGATAAAGTAATTCCCGGCATTATTACAAACCGGGGTTGTGCTTTTGCGGGTTCAAAAGGAGTGGTTTTTGGGCCTATAAAAGATATGGTACATCTTGTCCATGGCCCAATAGGCTGTGCATACTATACCTGGGGAACAAGACGGAATTTTGCAAAAGCAGAAGAAGGAGAAGCTAACTTCATGAACTACTGCGTCTGCACGGACATGAAGGAAACAGATATTGTCTTTGGAGGGGAGAAAAAACTCAAGAAAGCTATAGACGAGGTCGTAAAGATCTTCAAGCCTGAAGCGATCAGTATTTCTGCGACCTGCCCTGTGGGGCTTATAGGAGACGACATCGAAGCTGTTGCCAGAGATGCCGAAAAACAGTATGGGATTAAGGTTATTCCCTCTCGTTGTGAAGGCTACAGGGGAGTAAGCCAGTCTGCAGGCCATCATATTGCCAGCAACGCCTTAATGGAAAACCTGATAGGAACTGAAGAACTAAAGAGTCCTACTCCATTTGACATCAACATTTTTGGAGAATACAATATTGGAGGAGATCTTTGGGAGATCAAACCGATCCTTGAAAAAATCGGATACAGGATTGTTTCAACCTTTACAGGAGACGGCTCATTCCATAAACTTGCACAGGCCCACAAAGCTAAACTCAGTATTTTGCTCTGCCACCGTTCTATCAACTACACGAATCGGATGATGGAAGAAAAATACGGCATTCCCTGGTTAAAAGTAAACTACGTGGGCACAAAAGCTACTGCAAAATCCCTCAGGAAAATGGCAGAATTTTTTGATAATCCGGAAATTACCAGAAAAACTGAAGAGATAATAGCTGAAGAAAAATCAAAGTATGAAGCTGAGATCCAAAGATACAGGAGAAAACTCCAGGGAAAAACTGCTTTTATGTATTCAGGGGGCTCCAGAAGCCATCATTACACTAATCTATTTGAAGAACTAGGAATGAAAGTGATTGTTGCAGGTTATCAGTTCGCACACAGGGACGACTATGAGGGCAGGCAAATTATCCCTCAAATAAAGGAAAGGGCTCACGGCTCAATTCTTGAAGACGCACATTACGAAAGAGACCAAAATATAAAACCCACTGTCAGCCCGGAAAGAATTGAGGAATTGAAAAAGAAAATCGGGCTTATGGAATATGAAGGCCTTTTCCCTGAAATGAGAAATGGAACTGTTGTTATTGATGACCTCAACCATCACGAGACCGAAGCCCTTGTAAAAGCCTTTAAACCTGATATCTTCTGTTCTGGAATTAAGGATAAATATTGGGCTCAAAAACTTGGAATTCCTTCAAGACAAATCCACTCTTACGACTACAGTGGACGGTATACAGGTTTCGCCGGAGTTTTGAACTTCGCAAGGGACATTGATATGGCCCTGCACAGTCCGACCTGGAAATTTATACGCCCACCCTGGAAAGCTGAGGAGATAAATTAAAAAACAGGCTAAAAGGAGGGAGAAAATGTTAGATTATACCCCTTGTGAAGAAGTTTCCAGAGAAGCAGTAACTATCAACCCCGCAAAGATCTGCCAGCCAATAGGCGCGGTTTATGCAGCTCTTGGCATTCATAACTGTATGCCTCACAGTCATGGTTCACAGGGCTGCCTTTCCTATCTGCGGATGTGCCTGAGCAGGCACTACCGGGAAAATGCCCTTGCAACAACCAGCAGTTTCTCAGAAGGCACTGCAGTTTTCGGAGGGGCAGCAAACCTAAAAGAGGCGCTTGGAAACCTCACTGAAATCTACAAGCCTGAAGTGATAGCTATTCATACCACCTGCGTTGCAGAAACCATAGGGGATGATGTAGGCACTATTGTAGAAGATGTCAGGGCTGAAGAACTTATAGATCCGGCCATAAAAATCTGTGCAGCCTCCACTCCCAGTTACGTAGGCACTCACGTAACTGGCTACGACAACATGGTAAAAGCCTTTGTTACTACCTTTGCCAGAAAAAGCAAGCCAAATGGGAAGCTCAATGTTATTCCAGGTTTTGTAGAACCTTCTGATATCCGGGAAATTAAACGGATCCTTTCAATAATGGGAATTCCAAGCATTGTTTTTCCGGATACAACTGATGTTTTCGATGAGCCTTTAACCGGAGAGGCCGGAATATACCCTAAAGGTGGGACTCCAATAGGAGACATAGAAGACTCGGCAAACTCCCTTGGAACAATTGCACTCTGCAGGCTTGCAGGAAGCTCGGCCGCGAAGATTCTGGAAAGCCGCTATAAAGTTCCTGCAAAAATAGGGCCTACCCCGATAGGAATCCGAAATACTGATCGCTTCATCATGAATGCCGCAAAACTTGCCAATGTAGCAATTCCTCCAGAACTCGAAGCTGAGAGAGGGAGACTTGTGGATATGATGACGGACGCCCATCCTCATTATCATGGAAAAAAAGTAGCGATTTACGGAGACCCTGATATTCTTGCAGGCCTTACAAGCCTGGTTCTGGAAATGGGCATGGAGCCAGGGGTTATACTAACCGGTACCCAGAACCTGGAGTTTGAAAAAGAGATAGAAATCCTCACAGGGTCAGAATACCCTGAAGCTGATATTATTTCCGGAGGGGACCTTTTCCTGATGCACCAGCTTATCAAGCGAAAACCTGTGGATCTCCTGATTGGCAATACCTATGGGAAATTCATTGCGAGAGCAGAAGACTTGCCTTTGATCAGGGTAGGCTTCCCGATTATGGACCGTGCGAACCTGCATTATTTCTCGATTATGGGATATGCAGGAGCTGCAAGGCTGGTGGAACGTATAGGAAACACGCTGCTTGACAGGAAAGATAGGGATGCACCTGATTGGCTGCTGGAAACCGTCCAGTAAAAATCCAAATCCAAACGTCTTAGATTCGAAGCCTAAACTCAGGGTCTAAAAATCAGATCTAAAAATAAGATATTGATATCAAACTCTAGAGATTCCAAAATTTCAGAATCCTTAAAATTTCAAAATAGAAATACCGAGACAAATAACCCGGATTCCTACCGGCTGCAGATCAAAAAAGATCAAAGACATGAGCAGAAGGGGGTGAGAAAGATGAAAGAGGAAATTAGGATAGTGGATACTCTCGAAGAAAGAAAACCATATATCACTAGAAAACAGGGAAAAGGCCAGATAGTTCCTCTTGCATGTGACAATAATTCTCTTGCAGGGGCTATCAGCCAGAGGGCCTGTGTTTATTCGGGAGCAAGGGTTGTTTTGAACCCTGTAACCGATGCCATTCATCTCGTGCATGGCCCAATAGGCTGTGCAGGCTATACCTGGGATATCCGAGGGGCAAAATCCAGTGGAGTTGAAACAAACCGTACCAGTTTCA
>CAZFNE010000232.1:0-1402 GCA_964520335.1 uncultured Methanosarcinales archaeon
TATTTTTTATATTATTGCAAAATTAAAAAAAGAACTATATTCAGAATCCTTGTTTTTTTAAATCTAATATATTTCCTGACACTAAGTATATCCTAGTAATTTGGCTTTCCGGATTCAAATCGGAAGCCAAAGCTGGGAGTTGAAAACAATGAAGCAGGAATTTATTGAAAAGTATTACCTTGGCAAAGAAGTGGAAATCGACATTGTTGGGGGCACAACATACAGAGGGATTGCCGCCGAATGCAAAGATGGAGTTCTTAGTCTTAAATGGACAATAAAAGAAGAAGGCTATACTCATATTGACATCGAGAAAATAGGAGCAATGTGGAAAACCCTTCGGAAATAAAATAACAACAGAAAGGCACTTCAGTTTTGAATTGGATTTTTATCAAGACAGTGGCGCCAGAATCCTGCAGTTTTATGCAGAATGCGCCACTGTAACTTGGTCAAATCAAGACTTGTGTACTCAAATGAGACAACAGTAGCATAAAGCCCTATTTACTTTATCCTCAGATGCATGAATCCTATTAGAGGATCGCTAATTCACTTCAGATTACACAGTTAGGGATTTTTGGAAAGTTAGGGATTTATTTAGAGATTTGTTAGTTATTATATTCCGATAAATGCCTCAAACAAAGCATAATCGGGTTAATATTTAATGCAAATTGATTGTTTTGATAGCTTGTTTATTTTCATCTAATAAATCACACAAGCAATTGCACTTACTTGCAGGATTTGCAAGTCTTTTTACAGGTTTTACAAGATGCGCAAGTTTTCTTACAGGTTTTACATGTTTTACAAGCTTTTTTACAGCTTTTACATTTTTTACAGTTTTTACAGATTTTATCACAGGTTTTACAAGATTTACAGGATTTACAGGATTTGCAATCCTTAACACAACTCTCACATGTTTTGCTTCCCTCTTTGGGGCATGCAGCACTAACTTCTGCAACTGTCATTGAAGCTAAGAAAAGAACTGCAAGCAAAATAGCCAGTCCTTTTACCATTTTACCATATGTTGCTTTATTCATTAATTTACACTCTCCAAAGTGTTCTCAATTTGATACGATTTTAAAATTATCGACAATCAATCCATTTCCCGTATGGAAATACATAGGGTAGATTTATTTTGCGATTAAGCTGTTATTTTACCAATTGATAACCAAACTTCTTTGTGAGGTATTGTATTGGTGTTTCCTCTTATTCTACAGCATTGAGGCAAAAAATAAAGCACGTGGGGCTATCTTAAATCAAAATTAAGATAGTTTGCTTTATTTTGGCTTTATTATACTACTGTTTTCTCAGTTCAGTTTAAGTCCTGTAAGTCATTCCGGCAATTCCGGTTGACAGTCTCAAATTACCTGGGTTAAATATAAATTTACTTTTTAGAAATGCCAATATT
>CAZFNE010000232.1:1502-5732 GCA_964520335.1 uncultured Methanosarcinales archaeon
AAATTAAGAGAGATTTTTCCCTGATAACAAAGCTTAAATTGAGGACAGTAATTACTGAATAAATCGATTGACATGCAGAAGTCCCTGTTCTTCTCTGGATGCAATACAGGTTTTCCTGGGCTTTGATATTTCCAGGGTGTGGAGATTTTTGTTCATATGATTGTTAAAAATTAATATATAAAGAGCTTCTAGTAAAGCTAAAAATTATTGTTATACTTGAGAATTTACGGGAAGAAGTTTATTTTCAATATAAAATACTATTTGGCAACCGCAACTGAAAATAGAAAAAATTTGCGCTGCCTGATTTTCATATTACCTAATCCTGGGAGACTCCCATATGATAAAAGAGATTACTGCCAAATATAATGCAGAAAAAATAGAAAAAAAAGTAACGCAGTTCTGGGATGATAGCGATGCGTATCTGAAAACCCGGGAGCGCCGCAAATCCGGAAAAAGGCTTTTTTTTGTTGACGGCCCCCCTTATACTACAGGACATATTCATCTTGGGACTGCCTGGAACAAGATCATTAAAGATTCTATTCTTCGCTATTATTCCATGAACAACCGCTACATCCTTGAGCGGCCCGGCTGGGACATGCACGGCCTGCCAATAGAGGTTAAAGTCGAAGGCTTGCTTGGCTTCAAATCTAAAAAGGATATAGAAAGCTTCGGAGTAGAGAATTTTATTGAAAAATGCAAAAGCTTTGCCCTTACACAAAAACAGGCAATGACCGAGCAGTTCCAGAGGCTTGGGGTCTGGATGCAGTGGGATGACCCCTACATGACCTTAAAGGATAATTATATTGAAGCTGCCTGGTGGACGCTTAAACAGGCCCATGAAAAAGCTCTGCTTGAAGTTGGAAAACGTTCAGTTAACTGGTGTCCTCGCTGTGAGACTGCAATTGCAGATTCCGAAGTTGAGTATTCCGAAAGGACTGACCCCTCAATTTATGTGAAGTTCAAGATAAAAGGGGAAGATAACACCTTTATCGTAATCTGGACAACAACTCCCTGGACAATTCCTGCAAACGTAGCTGTAGCCGTACATCCCGGTTTTGAATATTCGAAGTTCAGGGCAATAAAACAGGACGGTTCCGAAGAAATCCTTATTGCGGCAACCGAATTGATTGAAAACGTCCTTAAGCAGGGCAGATATGTTGATTATGAGGTTCTTGAAACCATTCTCGGGGAAGAGCTTACAAAACTCGAATACGAAAGCCCTCTCCTTGATCTTGTTCCGGTGCAGAACAGGATAAAGCATGGAGTTTATCTTGGAGATTTCGTAACTGTAGAAAATACAGGTTGCGTGCATATTGCTCCAGGCCATGGTATGGACGACTTTAACCTTGGGATTAAATACAACCTTCCCATCCTCTGCCCAGTAGGCCCTAATGGAGATTATACAGAAGAAGCCGGGGAATATGCAGGTAAAAATGTCAGGGAAGCAAATCCTGTTGTTATTGAAGATTTGAAAGAACGCAACAGGCTCCTTGCAGAAGGGAAAGTTACCCACAGGTATGGACACTGCTGGCGCTGTAAAACCCCAATTATCTACCTTGCAACCGAACAGTGGTTCCTGAAAGTTACCGAAATCAAGGACAAAATGCTTGAAGAAATCGACGCAGTAGACTGGTATCCAGATTGGGCAGGCTCAGCCAGGTTCCGAACCTGGGTTGAAGGAGCAAGAGACTGGTGTATTTCCAGGCAGCGCTACTGGGGAATTCCAATTCCGGTCTGGAAATGCCGGAAATGTGGAA
The DNA here is from genome assembly GCA_964520335.1 of uncultured Methanosarcinales archaeon. Classification (GTDB taxonomy): domain Archaea; phylum Halobacteriota; class Methanosarcinia; order Methanosarcinales; family Methanosarcinaceae; genus Methanosarcina. Next base: position 3,260 of record CAZFNE010000232.1, read on the forward strand.
AACTTGAAGTAATAGGCACCAAAGCCGAACTCCTTGAAAAAGCAAATTCAATCAGGGAAAATAAAATTCCGGATATCGAGCTTCACCGGCCTTATGTGGATAGAATCACTGTTCCCTGTGAATGTAGTGGAGAAAAGAAACGGGTTGAAGATGTGTTTGATGTCTGGTTTGACTCAGCCGTTGCTTCCTGGGCAACCCTGAAATTCCCGCAAACGACTGAAGGGTTCGAAGAGTGGTGGCCGGCTGACTTTATAACTGAAGGCCATGACCAGACTCGAGGCTGGTTCTATTCCCAGTTAGGAGCAAGTATGGTAGGCTTTGGCCGGGCTCCTTACAAGAGTGTCCTTATGCATGGCTTTACCCTTGATGCCGGGGGTAAGAAGATGTCAAAGAGCTTGGGGAATGTAATTTCTCCTCTTGACATTATTGAAAAGTTCGGCGCAGACACTCTGCGTGCATATGTCCTTTCCTCAAGTGCGCCCTGGGATGACCTGAAATTCAATATGGAAGAAGTAGAAACAATTCACCGCTCAATCAATATTCTCTGGAATGTCTTCAGGTTCCCCCTACCCTATATGGCCCTTGACAGGTTTGATCCCTTACAGGTGAACCTTGATTCTGTAAAAGAAGCCCTCAGGGAAGAAGACAAATGGATTCTTTCAAGAGCCCAATCCGTTATCAAAGCTGTTGACGAGGCCATGAGCGGGTACCTGCTTCATAAAGCGGTCCGCGAAATTCTGGAATTTGCCCTTGAAGACCTCTCCCGCTGGTATATCCAGCTTATCCGGCCAAGGACCTGGACTGAGGCCAATGATCCTGATAAGCTTGCAGTTTACAGTGTGCTTTACGAAGTTTACGTTATGCTTACAAAACTGCTCTCTCCTTTCACGCCTTACCTAGCCGAAGAAATGTACCAGAACCTCATCCGAAATGTAGATCCACAGGCTCCTGAGTCAGTGCACATGTGTGACTGGCCGGAAGTAAATGAAGCCTATCTTGACCCTGAACTTGAGGCAGCTATGGATACTGTCCGTTCTATTGTAGAAGCCGCTTCAAATGCCCGACAAAAGGCAGGCAGGAAATTAAGGTGGCCTATCTCAAGGATAGTTATATCCCCTGTAAGCGAGGAAGTCTCAAAAGCAGTTGAAAACCTTTCTGAAGTCCTTATGGAACAGACGAATTCAAAAGCAATCGTCCTGACCGAAGTAAATGAAAGCTGGGCCGAACTCGGGCTTGAGGTTATTCCTGACCCTGGAAAAATAGGCCCTGTCTTTAAGAAAGATGCAGGAAAAGTTATTTCTGCTCTTCAGAAGGTTGACGGTCCAGATTTAAAGAAAGCTTTTACAGAATCCGGGGAATTTGAACTCTCTCTTGCTGACGGAACAACTGTCACAGCGACTCCGGGAATGGCAAACTTTAAAGAGACCCTGCCTGCAGGCACAGCCAGCGCCGAATCCAGTGCAGGTATTATCTATGTGGATGCTAATCTCACTCCTGAACTTGAAGCTGAGGGTTATGCAAGAGAAGTCATTCGCAGGCTTCAGGATATGCGAAAAGAGCTTGACCTCATTGTAGATGAAAACATCCTCGTTGATGTCCGAATAGAAGATCCAAGAGTCCTGGAACTTGTTGAGACTTTAAAAGCCCTGATTGCCGAAGAAGTAAGGGCCAGGGTTTTCAAGCTTGGAAGCAAGATCAAAGTTTCAGGGAGTCTTGTAAAGGACTGGGATGTTGAAGGCATCAGCATGAAAATGGGAATTTCAAAGGAATAAAAAGAGACGGGCAAAAATAAAAAACCACAATAAAGAAAAAAACAGGAAAGAGAATAAAAAAATAAAGAAATAAAGAAAAAAGAAAAAAATAAAGAAGAAACATTATAATTAGGCAAAACAGGAAGGAAACAAAAAGGAGAAGAAATAATGGATTTTACTGCCTGGGAACCTATCTATGAACAAATTCTCAAAGATTTTGGGTTCGAACGTTCAGGAGACGAAAAGGCAGCACAAATCCTTTCAGGAATGCTAACCGAAGAAAACACTGTTTCTCTCTCCGAACTTAAAACCATAATTTCAGGAAAATCAGTCCTGGTCTGTGGAAATGCCCCTAACCTCAGAAAAGAGCTTTCTGAAATTGACATGTCTCTTTTTCTTTCTAATTTTGTGATAATTGCGGCTGACGGGGCTGCTGCTGTTCTTATGGACACTGGTTGCATCCCTGATGTGATATGTACTGATCTGGACGGAAATTCTGAAGCAGATATTGAAAAGGAAATTCTCGCCTGTCAAGAGGGTTCAATAGTTCTGATACATGCGCATGGGGATAATATAGATAAACTTGAAAAATACGTGCCCCGTTTCAAACGCTTTATTGCAACTACTCAGGCCGTCCCTTTTGATAATGTATACAATTTTGGCGGGTTCAGTGACGGAGATCGCTGCGTTTTTGTTGCAAAAGAATTTGGAGCCCGGGAAAT
>CAZFNE010000233.1:0-5715 GCA_964520335.1 uncultured Methanosarcinales archaeon
TCAATTCTCTTGGCTGTTTATCTTCAGGCAGCTCAGGTAGAGGCATTGAGTTAATTAAAATCGGGGTTTTTAGATCCTTAGCTCTTTCGACTACGAGTTCCTTTCCTTTCTGAGTAATGGCAAAGAGTGGGACTGCATTCCCTACCTGGGCAAGAGGTTTTGCAAGGTCTCTTACTGGTTTTGAAGCGCAGCTTGTCGTAATATCAACGTTTTCCAGCAGTTTTTGAGCGTTATCCTTGCTTATGCCTGTTACATGCACACCAATAACAATCAAATCAAGCCCAAATTCGGCTTCAAGCTTCCTTAGTTCTTGTGCAGTTTCGGCAAAAGCAATTGTTACCGCGATTTTCTTATTGCCAAGTTCGGCTGCCTTTTTCACTCCTGCAATCGGGTCAATTCTTGCAGTTGAAGAATCAAGTACAATTCCACCGCGCTCGGTAATTCTTTTAACAATTCCTTTTATGGGCTCGGTTTCGACAAGGCCTGACATCCTGCCTCCCATACCCTGAACAAGGGTAGGATTATTGGAAATTACCGTCCCTGCGCCTTCACAGGCTGTTACGGTTGTGTCAAGTAAACCTCTGCTCAGCCCTGTCATCATGACTTCAGTTGCTCCGAACCCAACGAAGTCTTCAAGTTCTAGTTTGCGTTTATCGGTAAACATTCCGAAATCACTTATTCTAAACTCCATATTTTTCTTGACTTCTTCTGGAGATATCTTCTGAATCCCGCGGACTTTGGCAAAAATAGGACACCATTGAACTTCAGGATTCCCAACTTCAATGACTTTTCCATCCTTTATAACTACCCTTGTTTTTCCCATTAATTCCATTATATGAGCCATAATGACACCTTTTTTGAATTAGCAAAACACAACTACTTAGAAAATAAAATAAATTTAAAATAATAGTTAAAAAGTTGTGATTATCTGCCTGCTTATTTGCTTACTTATTTCTGCTTAAAAAGTAAATACTTCTCAAATTTATGATTATAGCCTCTGTCCAATATTAAATTAGATTAAATGCATTTTCATCTACAGCCTTTTCCGTGTCTGAGAATATTAGTTCACGATTGTGATTAAATAGTTTTCCATGGTATTCAGTAGTATTTATACCCGTATTTTTAGGCAAAATTTGCCTGAAAAGAAATTGAGGATAAAAAAGAAGTTGAGGATAAAAAAGAAGTTGAGGATAAATTACAGGAAAGAATATTGCATGGCTATTTTACCAGAGCAAGAAAGCGAAGTCTGAACCTAAATCCTGTCATGTTATGTAATTATGTTTTATAGAGAGCTCATCCTAAAACTAATAATATTTTCACCCCAATAAAATTTTTAGAATTTTTTATTATTATTAGTATTAGTATTATTAGTAATTCTGCTGCTCATTTTGCATTTGAAAAAGAGACTCAATTTTGACTTAGATCAATTCGATATGAGAGATTAGAAGAGTATTCTTTAATAGCTATATAAGACCAATTTAGACCAATTTTTTCTTTCTTTATCATTACCCTAATTTAATAAAAATATTATTCGATATCATAATCGAAGTTTCACTTTTTTTGGAATTTCCTGCTTGCTCCCTCTATTAGATCATAGGTTACAATATCGATCTTTTTAGAAACCCTGTTTTAGATTCTCTGTACCCTATGTATCCTGAAGTGCTTATGTACATTGCCCATAGTTGGAAGGCTCCACACCCGGGATTTTAATGCCTCTATTTTTTGCCTTTTTTCCTTAATAACCCCTCTTAATTTCGCTTAATCCTTCAGTCTTCATGTTTTGTTCTCAATAGCCTCATGCCATTCAGGGTAACAAGAAGAGAGCTTCCCATATCCCCTATTACAGCCAGCCACAAGGTCAACCATCCAGGAATGACCAGAAGAAGAATTAAGCCTTTGATTATTAATGCTAAAGCAATATTTTGTTTGATAATACCCAGCGTTTTCCGGCTCAATTTAATTGCGTAGGTTAATTTTGTCAGGTCATCAGCCATTAGAGCTATATCAGCAGTTTCCAGAGCTGTATCTGTGCCCGCAGCTCCCATTGCAATTCCCAATGTAGACATTGCCATAGCCGGTGCGTCATTTACGCCATCTCCTACCATACCTACCTTACCATGTTCAGCCAGAAGATTCTTGACAGCATCCACTTTGTCTTCGGGAAGCAAATTAGCTCGAAAGTCGTCGACTCCTGCTTTTGCGGCAATAGCCTGGGCAGTGTTTTCGTTATCCCCAGTGAGCATAATGACTTTTCTAATACCGGCTTTTTTTAACTTACTGACAGCCTGCCCAGAATTTTCCCGCAATACATCTGCAACGGCTATTAGACCCAAAATGCGTTTATCGTCTCCTAGCATCATTACAGTTTTACCTTCATTCTGTAGACGGGAAACCTCATTTTCTACAAAGTCCACATCTATCGCTTGTTCAGTAAATAATCTAGAATTTCCGATCTGGTATGTCTTGCCATTAACTGTTGCTTTGGCACCTTTTCCGGGAATTGCTTCAAATGCTGATATACTGGAAGCTATACTGGAGATTTCAGCCCCTCGTTCTTTTGCATATTTTACAATTGCTTCGGCTAGAGGATGTTCTGATCTGCTTTCAATTGTTGATGCTATTGCCAAGAATTCTTTATCGGGAAGACCATTAGTTGGGATAAGGTCCGTTACCTGAGGCTTTCCTTTGGTAAGGGTGCCTGTTTTGTCAAAGGCAATTACTGACAAAGTTCCGGCTTCTTCGAGATACTTACCTCCTTTAATAAGTATCCCGATTTTTGCCGCGTTGCCGATCGCGGAAACAATGGACACAGGTGTAGATATTACCAGTGCGCAGGGACAAGCTACCAGCAGCAAAGCCATAGCTTCGTAAAACCATTTTTCAAATGGCTGTCCGAGAACCAGTGGAGGTACGGTAGCGACCAGAGCAGCCAGGACTATAACAGCAGGAGTATAATATTTTGCAAACTTATCAATAAATTGTTGAGATGGTGCTCTCTGTTCCTGAGCTTCCGCAACCATGTTAATAATTCTGGATATCGTATTATCCTTGGCCAGTTTGGTAACTTCGATTTCAAGCGAACCACGTTCATTTATCGTTCCGGCATATATCCCGTCCCCAGGATACTTCTCAACAGGAATAGATTCTCCTGTAATCGGAGCTTCATTTACAGTAGAATAACCGGTTGAGACTTTACCATCCATGGCTATTCTTTCTCCGGGACGAACGATGATATGATCTCCTATGGTAATCTCTTTTACTGGCAGCGTTATTTCAGTTTGCCCACGCCTGACTAATGCCTCATTTGGAGTAATTTCCATTAAAGCCTGAATAGAATTCCTTGTTTTATCGAGGGTATAACCCTCCAGAGCATTTCCAAATGAAAAGAGAAATACAACTGCCGCAGCCTCTTCAAACGAACCGAGAAAGGACGCGCCTATGACCGCAATGGCCATCAAGAGATTCATGTCAAATTCCCATGCGGTAATAAGGACAGAAATGCCATTTTTAGCTGGAAGAAAACCCCCAAGAACAATTCCGGTCAGAAATAACCCATTAACTGCCAATTCAGGTGCTCCGAGTTTTCCAGCAACGAATCCCAACGTAAACATGATGAAAGAAATGACTGTGGACTTCGCATACCTGTTCGATTTCCAGAAACTAACAGGTTCATTTTTTATCCTCAGATCATGGTCTATTTTTCCTGAGTAACCCATTTTTTCAATTGTTGACAGGATTTCTGCCGCTGGTCCACTATGAGTTACCGTCATTTTGGAAGTGCCAAAATTTAAATGCGTATTTTCGACTCCAGGAAGCTTTGAGATACTTTTTTCTAACTTAGCTGCACAGTCGGGACAATCCATTCCTATAATGCAAAAATCGGTGGTCTGTGAAGTATCAGGGAACCTTTGATTATACTCTTGTGCCTCATAACCCAATTTTTTAATCTTGTCTAATATTTGAGTGATCTCGGTTTGCTGTGGATTATACTCGATATCAAGGCTTCCAGCTGGGAAAATAACATTTGCGGTAACAACCCCTGGCACACGTTTTACAGCTTTTTCCACTTTAGCTGCGCAGCCCGGGCAGTCCATACCAGTTACAATTAGTTTAGATGATATCGATAATTTAGTTTTTACTGCAGCCTCGGTCATTCCTTACTCCTCATTTTTCGACCTTTTTGGACGCTTTCTGAACCTTTTTTGGCTTATTCAATAACGTGCTCCAGTCCCTGGGCGAATAGTTTTTCAATATGATCATCAGCAAGGGAATAATACAGGATCTTGCCTTCTCTCCGGTATTTGACAAGGCGCAAATTCCGAAGTATTCTAAGTTGGTGAGATACCGCCGATTCAGAAGCCCCTATTACAGCCGTAATATCACAAACACAGAGTTCCCTGGTCATTAAAGAAAACAAGATCTTTACTCTTGTTGGATCCCCCAAGGCCCTGAATAGCTCGGCCAGCGAGGCGGCTATGTCTTCACTGAATAAAGCGTCACGTACTGCTTTTACCGCCTCATCATGTATACAATTAATCTCACATTTGTCCAGTTCAACCATAGTTAGTCCTCTAATAAGAATGTGATAATCAAAATTATGTCTGAACATCTGTTCATATGTTTTACTATTAAAGCTGCTCAAATACTATTAAAGCTTTTGCTTTTTGTAGTACATGGAATAAGCTATCATCTCAAAACTAAAAAAGAAGAAACTTACCTGAGTAAGAACGGCTTCATCCACATCGGAAAAGAAGAAAAAAGATAATGAAGTGATAAGAATAAGGGATGAAAGATATGTCCAGAGATCGTTTGTTATTCATTGATAATCTTAGAATCCTGCTTATAATCCTGGCAATTTTAGTTCACCTGGCTATAACATATGGAGCCCCGGTAGGCAGTTGGTACTATCATGAAGGCCAGCCCGGAATGATTGAAAGTATATTCTATGTATTTTTCCTTGCTGTATGTCAATCCTTTTTCATGGGCTTCTTTTTCCTTATCTCTGGCTACTTTACACCCGGTTCCTACGATCGAAAAGGGCCCTGGGATTTTTTTAAGGATAGGCTGCTGAGGCTGGGCATACCCCTGATATTTTATATAATTTTCATAGACCCTCTTATAGAATATGCACTGATATTATCTGAAGGATTTACAGGGTCTTTTCAGGCTTACCTAGCATCATACGTAGATAATTATAATGATCTGGGGAGCGGCCCTTTATGGTTTGCTGAAGCGCTGTTGATATTTGCCTTTGTTTATGTCCTCTGGCGTTTGCTAATAAAAAGTACAGACAAAGTAACTAAATTTCCTGGAAATTTTCCAATAGCATTTTTCGCTCTCATTCTCGGATTGATAACATTTATTGTAAGGATATGGCTCCCAATGGGCTGGAATTTTGCTATTCTTAATTTTCAGATTCCTTATTTTCCTCAATATATTGCCATGTTTATTGTTGGGCTGGGAGCCTATAGAGACAACTGGTTTTTGCAAATCCCTGAGAAAACTGGTAAATTATGGTTCCGCATCACTATAATTCTTCTCCTGTTATTTGCACTCTTCCCTGCATTATCCGATGATCCAACCCGATTTTTTGGAGGGTTTTACTGGCAGGCTTTATTATATGCTATATGGGAACAATTCTTTGGTGTAGCTGTTATTATAACATTGACAGTTTTATTCCGTAAACAATACAATAGCCAGGGAAGATTCGCAAAA
>CAZFNE010000234.1:0-5711 GCA_964520335.1 uncultured Methanosarcinales archaeon
TTGATAATTGTATTAGGTTTAAATATTATAGCAGTTTTAATTCGCAGGCATTACAGGAAAAAATTGCAAATTTGAGCCCTTAAAATTTTAATTTAAATTTATTATATAATTTATTGATTTTTTCGATTCACGTTTCAATTGAGGTTCATAAATGATTGAAGTTGTTCAAAACGCAACGTCGCCCCAATTCGAGCCCCAGATAGAAGTAAAAGATTTGAATCTGTGGTACGGGGACAAACAGGCTCTTAAAAATATCTCCATAAATATCCCTAAAAATAGTGTGACCGCCCTTATAGGCCCTTCAGGTTGCGGCAAGTCTACTTTTATCCGATGCTTAAACCGGATGAACGATCTAATTAAGAACTGCAGGATAGAAGGAAAAGTTCTGATTGACGGCGAAGACATTTACGGACCTGACGTGGATGTTGTAGAACTTAGAAAACAGGTAGGTATGGTTTTCCAGAAACCGAATCCTTTTCCCATGTCCATTTATGAGAATGTGGCATATGGGCCGCGAATTCACGGGGCGAATAAAAAAGATCTTGATGGAATTGTTGAAAGCGCTTTACACTCAGCTGCTATCTGGGAAGAAACTTCAGATAGGCTTAAATCGTCTGCTCTTTCTCTTAGTGGTGGACAGCAGCAAAGACTTTGTATTGCGCGAACTCTAGCAGTAAAACCCAAAATCCTGCTTTTTGATGAGCCTACAAGTGCTCTTGACCCAATTTCTACTTCAAGGATCGAAGACCTAATCGATACGCTTAAAAAAGATTATACGATAGTAATCGTAACTCATAATATGCAGCAAGCAGCCAGAATTTCAGATTATACCGGATTTTTCCTCATGGGAAAGTTGATCGAGTTCGGCCAGACCAGGCAGATCTTCCAGAACCCTCGAGAAAAAAGTACTGAGGATTATATCACTGGCAGGTTTGGGTGATTTAAATGGCCAGAGAACAATACTTAATGCAACTGGATTTGCTTAAAAAATCTGTACTTTCACTTGGGGAACTGGTTGAACGGTTTTTCCAGGACTCAATGATTGCAGTTATAGATCTTGATGTGGAACTCGCCCGAAAAACCTTAGCTCTTGAGCCGAAAGTGGATAAACTTGAAGAAGAACTCGAAGCATCTATCTTTGACCTGCTGGCACTCCAGCAGCCTATGGCCAGTGACCTCAGATTTATTGTGTCCACACTAAAAATTGCGGCTGATCTGAAAAGGATTGTGGGTCTATCTGTCAATATTGCCAAAATTCCAGGGAGAATTGAAGGCCAGCATATAAAGCCGCTCATAGATACGAAAAGAATGGCAGATATCGCTGCATATATGCTTGAAAACTCTTTAAAAGCCTTTGAAACCCGGGATCCTGAACTTGCAAGAAAGGTCGCATCCAGGGATGATGAGGTCGATAAGATCTTTTATGCGGTATGGGTTGAATTAATTGAAATGATGGCAGAAGATACAACTATAATTTCCAAGGCTACTTATTTGCTTTTCCTTATCCGTTATATTGAGAGAATTGGAGATCATTGTTGCAACATTTGCGAAAGCGTCGTGTATCTTACAACCGCCCAAAGAATCAAATTGAACTGAAGATAACCGAATCGAAAAAGCTTTCTGGCTTTTCTATTGATTTATTTCTTTTTTACTTTTTGTTTCCTTTTTTCTTTTTTTAATTTCCTTCACCAGCATATTTTTAAGTATACTTGTAAGCATATAGACGCCCATGCCTGATATTCTGATTAAAAACACAAGGATTTATTACAATAATTCTCTTCAGCCTGCCGAGATAATAATCGAAGGCGGCAAAATCACAAAAATTGCAAAGGATCTCCGGGTTTCAAGTTCTGACCTAATTCTGGATGCCGGGGGAGCGCTTACCCTGCCTGCAGGAATCGATGTACATGTGCATTTCAGAGATCCGGGGATGAATGCAAAAGAAAACTGGTATACAGGTTCATGTGCGGCTGCGGCTGGCGGAGTTACAACTGTTATTGACCAGCCAAATACTATTCCTCCCACAACAGACAGGCGGAGTTTTGAACAAAAATTAAAGCTTGCCAGGACAAAGTCCATTGTTGATTTTGGAATCAATGGAGGCGTAACAGGAAACCTCAAAAAATTGAAAGAGCTCTGGAAATTGGGGGTTACCGCTTTTGGAGAGATTTTTATGGCTGAATCTACAGGCGGGTTAAATATTGATGAAGAAACTTTTGAAGAAGCCCTTTCTGAAATTAAAAAGCTTGACGCACTTGCAACCATTCATGCTGAGGATGAAGAGATGCGCCTTGAGCTTGAAAGCTTTTTGAAAGGGAATGATGTTTCTCCTGATTACCATTCAAAAGTCCGCCCGAATGCATGTGAAGCAGCTGCTGTCCAGAAAGCTCTTGAGCTTATTTCAAAGTTAAAGGTAAAGAGCCATTTTTGCCATATCAGTACCCATGAAGCCGTAGGCATGATTCGAAAGGCTAAATACCTTGCAAGAAAAGAAAAAAGAAAGCCCTTCTTTACTTCAGAAGTTACCCCACATCACCTCTTCCTTTCTACGAGAGACTGGGAAAGGCTGGGAGCGTTTGGAAAAATGAATCCCCCGCTTAGGGGAAACCACAGTATCAAAACCCTCATGAATGGTGTAAACGATGGGACTATAGACATGGTAGCATCAGACCATGCTCCACATCTGGAAGCCGAAAAAGACATGGATATCAAGGCGGCTCCTTCAGGCGTGCCAGGCGTTGAAACCCTGATGCCCTTGATGCTTGCGGCAGTTAAGAAAAATATTTTGCCTTTAAGCCAGATGATAATGCTCACAAGCTGGAATCCTGCAAAGGCTTTTGGGCTTGATCTTCATGGTAAGGGTAAGCTTGATCTGGGCTTTGATGCTGACCTCATAATCGTAAACCCCCGTGAGCTTCGACCAATTAAGGCTGAGATGCTGCACAGCAAAGCGCGCTGGACGCCTTTTGAAGGCATGGATGCAGTTTTTCCGCAGTATACTATGTTAAGGGGGGAACTTCTCTGGGCGGAAGAATCAATTTCCGCAAAACAGGGAAAGGGCAAATTCCTGGAAGGCAGGGGCAAAAGTTTGAAAGAAGAGGAAGAAGATTAAAAGGGAAGATGGGATTGGTTATAGAATAGGGTTATAAAATATGATTGAGATTCTCTGAAGAGGATTGAATATATTGTTTAGCCAGATGTTTTTAGCTGAACGATATTTTTCAATTATTCCAGGATCTCTAAATAATCAAAAGTAATTTTAAAAATATTTTTTTAGCGATATTCAATTGAATCTAGCTGAGACTGCAGGAGTTCCTGGTGTTTCTTTTCAAGGAACTTGTAAACTGCCCCATGCGTAGCCCCGTCAAGGAGCATTTTTATAGCTGTTCTTATTATGGTATTCTGTTCGGGATACCCGAGTATAGATACGGTTTTTCCGTATACCGAAATCTTAACGTTTATCAGAGTCTCTGCAAGTTCTCTGGTCCTGCCATTTCTTCCTATTATTCTGCCTTTTACGCGCTGGAGTTCTTTTGGAGTAGTGGCAACATCTGAGAGGTCAATTACTTCAAGCATGAGCATATCGTCATCCAGAAGTTGAAAGGATTTTTCAGGACTGAAACCTCTTCCTATGGCTTTAAGTGCTTCGAGGATCCTGAATTCTTTTAAGGGATCGTCCTCGCATGTCACATCTATCTTTCCGCCGTCGCTATCAATATCCAGTTGACACGCAGTTTTATTCTCAAGGAAATTCTTTGTTTCCCCTTTTGGACCTATAACTACTCCGACTCTTTCTTTTGGGATTTTGACATATTGAGTCATATTATTCCGCCTTTATTTTAGAAAGCAATTCTTCAGGTTCGTCCTTGACTCCGTAGCGGCTAAAAAATCTCAGTATATTCTGTACGTCCCTATAAAGGAACTCACGAGCGCCTGGATGTTCAAGGGTAACGGATTGGCCCATATCAATAAATATAGGACTCAAATCATTAGGGTCTATCAGGATATTGTACTCACTCAGGTCAGCATGCACAAGATTTGCATCTTTATGAAGAAGCCGCATATATTCAACGATTGTGTCGTAGATGGCCTTCGCTTCGTCATTTTCTAAAGGTACGTTCTTAAGGAGAGGATAAGGCCTTTCCTTTTCCCCCATAAACTCCATAATCAGGATATTCTTTTCGATAAGGATCGGTTCAGGAACTCTTACTCCTGCACTTTTTGCACGTTTTAGGTTCTGAAACTCTTTTCGAGTCCAGGCAAAAATTATATCTCGCTTATTATTTCTAATGTTAGTAAAGCGTGGGTCCTTCATTATGTAAGCATCCATAGCTTTGAAGGTACTTGTAGCTATTCTGTATATTTTTACAGCCAGCTCTTTTTCGGAACCTTCTGCATAGAATACATTTGCTTCCTTTCCAGTGCTTATAGAGCCACCCAGCGATTTTATTATGCCTTTATTTGAGAGAGTGTAAAGGATCTTAAGAGTGGGCACATCAAAGACATTTTCTTCTAATTTTAGGCGCTCAGAATCTTTTTCTCTTGCTCGTGCCTTATCTTTGGCGGTGTCTATTCGCCTGATTTTTTTTTCCTGGTCAACCATATTAACCTTTCAAATAGCCTTTCCTTTCAAGCCAGTCTACCTGGGGTCTTGTGTACTTCCAGATTACATCAGCTTTTTCATTTTGAAATTCCCAAGGTACAACAATAACAACGTCTCCCTCTCTAATCCAGGTCTTTTTCTTCATTGAACCTGGAATTCTCCCCATTCGAACGACCCCATCCATACAGCGTAGCCTTAGCCTGTTCGCCCCAAGGAGGCTCTCCACGGTTGCGAGGATTTCATTATTATCCCGGCGTGGGGTGCGAACTCTTGTGACGGTTTCTTCCGTATTAGGCTTCCCTTTGGATGTAGGTTTTTTTAAATCTGCCAGTGTGATACCTCATTTTTTCCTGTTATGTTTAATATTATTTTTTGGTTTTATGCCTTAAGCACCTTTATATATCTCTTTTTCAGCCTTAAGGTTAATTGTCCTGCAGCTTTCAACTAATTGTTAATATTTTAATGCTGCGCTTTTCAGCCTTCTTTTTATTTTCTCTTTAACCAATCTTATTTTTATTTTTTCTTAAGTAATTATGTTAGCGATAGCTATTTATATTGGATGTGTCTTTGTATGTCTCATGCGCAAAACAAGCGCGCGCCGCTCTCGAATTTCAAGTTCCAGAGTGGATTTTGGAGACTGAATAAAAACAACTTTTTGTAAAGTGCTAAGTTCGTTTTTTTAAAATGTTCTCTGAATCATAAGCTTTATATACTAAAACTACTGTATGTAAGTTTCCCTTCCCGGTATTGTTTTGTCTTTGCTGGAAGGTTTTCTTATAGTTAGGTAAGGGTTTTTCTCATCTTAAGAGATGATGAATGCCTTTAAATACTATGGGTGCATAGTTACATATTCCGTTCTAGTGTGGATATTAAATGCATACTAGAATATGTTTCATAGGATTTATCTATCTCGATCTCGCTTATCTAGGTGGGAAATAGATACCTTTAAATACTATGGGCGCATAGTTATATATTCCTGCATGTTGAATGCAGCAATACTGTTCATTAATAATGGAGACAGAAGTTTTTTTCTGTCTGACGAGGATTTTGTCGGTTCGGTTAATTCTGGTTGGTTAGGTGTTTTCATAACCAATATTGCCAAACTAAA
>CAZFNE010000235.1:0-5711 GCA_964520335.1 uncultured Methanosarcinales archaeon
TCGATGTTAAGGATATGATAGTAGTCGATACTAGTGACGCTTTACTTGTCTGCCCTAAATCAAGCAGCCAGAAAGTGAAGGATATCGTATCTGAACTTAAAAACAGAAATGATGAAAGGGCATTCATAGGCCAGACAGTTTACAGGCCCTGGGGATCTTATACTTTACTCGAAGCTGCTAAAGGTCACAAAATAAAAAATATCACCGTACGCCCTGATCATAAGTTAAGCCTCCAGTTGCATTATCACAGGAGTGAACACTGGGTAGTTGTTAAAGGCATGGCCTGCGTTGAAGTAGGAGAAAGGAAGTCTTTCTTAAGACCTGGGGAAAGCACATATATCCGGGCAGGAGAAAAACATCGGCTCTCCAATCCAGGAAAGGTTCCGCTTGAAATTATAGAAGTACAGCTTGGAGAGCTGGTTGACGAAGCAGATATTGTCCGATTCGATGATGTATATGGGAGAAACTGATAAGTTAGTATAAGTGGGAAATAAGAGCCTATCCGAAAAATAGAATTACTTATATTTATCATATTGAGGCTATCCCAAAATCCATTTTTTTCTGACACTTTCTTAATTTTCAAAAATTAATTTCGTAATCAAAAGAGAAATTGATATTTCAGAATACAATATTTAGAGACGCAATTTAGAGTTTTGGGATCAGCTCATTATATAATTATGGCAAAACGAAAAGTCTTGAATGATTATGAGGTCTCTGATGAATTTTGGAATAAGATAGAGGCCTTACTGCCCCTTCCAAAACCTAAAAAGAAGCTTGGCAGACCTAGAAAAAATGATAGGAAATAATGAGTGGTATTATCTACCTTTTAATTACCGGTTGCCAATGGAAGGCTCTGCCAAGAATTTATGGAGCTCCAAGCACTTTACATGATAGGTTTTGTGAATGGCAAAAAGCAGGATTATTTGAGAATATGTGGAAAGCTGGCCTTTTGGATTACGACGCAGAAAAAGGTTTTGAATTTGATTGACAATCAATTGATGGTGCTATGACAAAAGCACCATTAGGAGGAGCTGGAACTGGAGCAAATCCTACTGATCGCGGAAAGAAGGGCACAAAAAGGAGTCTTTTAACAGATGGAAAGGGAATACCCCTTTCAGTAATAGTGGATGGAGCAAATCGTCACGACAAAATGCTAGTAAAAGAGACTCTTGATGCCATAGTTATTCAAAGACCATCACATAGAATTCAGAATATTTGTATGGACAAAGGATATGATTTTCCTGATGTCAGAGAATTGGTTATAGAATATGGTTATACTGCCCATATAAAAAGCCGTGGAGAGGAAAATATACTGATAAAGATGCAGATGCCAGTTTTTAGGGCAAGAAGATGGGTTGTAGAAAGAACACATTCCTGGCTAAACAGGTTCAGAAGACTACTTATTAGATGGGAAAAGAAAATTGAGAATTACATTGCTATGCTTCATTTAGCATGTGCATGGATAACATTCAGAGCTGCAGGACTTTTCGGATAGGCTCTAAGTGATTTTTTATAAATTCCCATGAAATTTTCTTGAAACCGTTGAGGGCACTTTTTTGGATAAAACATAAACTTCCCTCAACAAAATGTACAAAATAATATAATTATGGCATATTAATTTCTAAATCATCATAAAGTTTTAAATACAATATACTTCTAGATCCCGCGGCAGGCAAACTTAAAATCATTTTTATTTTTTAATTCGTTAGTCTAATTAATTAAAATTTAAAAACTAAGAATATGAAGATTACTTGAGAGCTTTCAGGAATTAAATTGTTTTGAATGCTGAGCGTTTGAAATTACAGATGCAAAACCTATTTTTAATTAAAAGTCTAGAATACTGACACTAAACTTGAAAGCGTCCATTTGAATTAAAAGGTTTTTTGTTATTCACACCAAATTGGAAATTAATATCTGCCATAATTTATTCACATTTATCCTAAAATTGAAACTGATTATATCTTCTGGTAATTCAAGATTTTTAATGTAGAGAAGTGAGAGAATGTCTAAAGTTGCGTTAATTACAGGAATAACAGGTCAGGATGGGGCATATTTAGCTGAATTTCTCCTAAATAAAGGATATACTGTTCACGGTATAAAGAGAAGATCTTCTTCTTTCAACACTGCACGGGTTGATCATCTATATAAAGATCCTCACGAGAGAAATGTGAATTTTTTCATGCATTACGGCGACCTTACAGATTCTACTAATCTTATTCGTATCATCCAGGAAACTCAGCCCGATGAAATTTATAATCTCGCTGCCCAGAGTCATGTTCAGGTGTCTTTCGAAACCCCCGAATATACAGCAAATTCAGACGGATTAGGGACATTGCGCCTGCTGGAAGCTATCCGAATTCTTGGGTTAGAGAAAAAAACAAAATTCTATCAGGCTTCAACCAGTGAACTTTATGGGCAGGTCCAGGAAATTCCACAAAAAGAAACCACACCCTTTTACCCTAGAAGCCCCTATGCAGCAGCAAAACTCTATGCATATTGGATCACGGTAAATTATCGGGAAGCATATGGTATTTTTGCATGTAATGGAATTTTATTTAACCATGAGTCGCCAATTCGCGGAGAAACATTTGTGACTCGAAAAATTACAATGGCCGCCGCAAAGATAAAATATGGGCTTCAAGAAAAACTTTATCTTGGAAATCTTGATGCAAAAAGGGATTGGGGATTTGCCAAAGACTATGTGGAAGCTATG
Organism: uncultured Methanosarcinales archaeon; assembly: GCA_964520335.1. Classification (GTDB taxonomy): domain Archaea; phylum Halobacteriota; class Methanosarcinia; order Methanosarcinales; family Methanosarcinaceae; genus Methanosarcina. The sequence continues at coordinate 2,714 of CAZFNE010000235.1, forward strand.
TGGTTAATTCTCCAGCAGCATTCTCCAGAAGACTATGTAATTGCCACAGGGGAAACTCATTCCGTGAGGAAATTTGTTGAGTTAGCTTTTAAGGAAGCAGGATTTATTATTTTGTGGAAAGGCAAAGGTAGTGAAGAAGTTGGGATAGATAAGGACACAGGAAAAATCCTCATAGAAATAGATCCCCGGTATTATCGACCTACCGAGGTGGATTTATTAATCGGAGACCCCACAAAAGCAAAAGAGAAACTTGGTTGGGCGCCTAAAGTAAAATTAGATGAACTAGTTAAAATTATGATAAGAGCTGACGAAGAAGCTATAAAAGCAAATTATTCTTTTTGAACAAAGGAAAGTGATTTTATGGATAAAGGGTCAAAGATTTATGTAGCTGGCCATAGAGGACTTGTGGGTTCAGCTCTTAGAAGGAAACTTGAATCAAAAGGATATTCAAATCTTTTATTCCGAACTCATAAAGAACTCGACCTCGCAAACCAGCAAGAGGTTAATGAATTTTTCAAAACTGAAGCTCCTGAGTATGTTTTTTTAGCTGCTGCAAAAGTTGGGGGAATCCTTGCAAATAATACATACCCTGCTGAGTTTATTTACGAAAATCTCATGATCGAAGCGAATGTAATTCACGCATCGTATAAGTCTGGCGTAAAAAAATTGCTCTTTCTTGGTTCTTCCTGTATTTACCCTAAATTAGCTCCCCAACCTCTTAAAGAGGAATACCTGCTAACAGGCCCACTGGAAGAAACGAACGAAGCCTATGCAATTGCAAAAATTGCAGGAATCAGGCTATGTAAGCATTACAATCAACAGTACGGAACTAATTTCATCTCGGTGATGCCGACAAATCTCTATGGCCCTAATGATAATTTTGACCTTGAGACTTCCCACGTAATGCCGGCATTGATAAGGAAATTTCATGAAGCCAAAATAAATAATGAACCTGAAGTAGTAATATGGGGTACCGGAAAACCTCACAGGGAATTTCTTCATGTGGATGATATGGCCGATGCATGCGTGTATTTAATGGAAAACTTTAGCAAGGATGATATAGGAGAATTTGTCAATATCGGGGTCGGAAAAGATATTACAATAAGTGAACTGGCTGAATTGATCAAAGAGATTACTGGGTTCCAGGGCGCAATTAAAAAAGATCTTTCAAAACCTGATGGTACTCCACAAAAACTGCTCGACATTACAAAATTAAATTCACTTGGATGGAAAGCCGGTATCACATTGAAAGACGGGATTGAACAAACTAATGAATGGTATAAAAATCAAATCAAGCAAGATTAAGAAGCCTCGATTGAATGTTTTTTTTCATTGGATTAGTAAATAAACCTCGATAAGAGCCACAGTATAGCAAGCCTTTTGTCTCTATGGGTTTATTGAAAGCTTCTGGTTGATATAGAGTGAGCCTATCCCAAAACTTCAGCTAGTCTCATTATTGCTGCCAACATTACAACCCCGAGGTATGATATGTCTTTGATCTCGTATCTTGGAAATACTTTTTTACACGACTCTATCCAGCTAAAGAACCTTTCTATTGTGCTTTTCTGTTTATATTCTTCCTTATCCACCTTTATTGGTCTTCCTACCTTCTTTTTTCCTTTCTTTCGATTTCTCGAATTTACTGGTATGTTGGTCTTTATCCCTCTTTTCCGGTTATATTTTCTTATTTTAGCTGCATCATACATTGCATCGGCTGTCACTTTGGAAGGCCTGGTTACAGGCCTTCCTTTACGTCTTTTTATTTTAAAATTTTTAAGTGTAGGAATATAAAGAGTTGAGTCATTTCTGTTTGCAGGACAAACAATAATAGGGAGAGGTAAACCCTGTAAATCAACTAAATCGCTTAATTTAATTCCTTTTACCTTTTTGTAGCCATCATATCCGATATTTCCCCTTTTTTAGCAGGAATATCCTTTGTATCAGTAAAACAATGAGAGAGGCCTATTTTTTTCAAATCATAACCTTTATTCAAAAGTTCATTAAAGATCTTCTGATATATCCCATTCTCACACAAATATAAATGAAATCTATGTACTGTTGACTTAGAACCATAGCGGCAGGGGACATCTTTCCATGTGCAACCTGTCATAACAACGTACGAAATACCGTTTATTAAATTTCGCATATCATTGCGAGGTCTTCCTGTATGTGGTTTCTGTGCAGGAAGATAGGGCTCTATGGATTCCCATAGAGCATCATCGATTTCACGAAATGACATGAAACTAAATTTATAATTTCAACATAATATTACTTTTGGGATAGGCTCAGTAAGAAGTCCATAAGGTTTTCAAAAGAAAGTTTGCTTTCTTCTCAGAGTCTTAGAATGGGCCCGCTAGCGCGTTAAACAGTAAAAACTATGGAAAAATTGTATATGAAGGAAAAATGGCGAGATAAATGATTACTAAGGTACAGAGAATAATTAATTATATAATTGATTATAAAAATTTTCGAGCATTATCTAGCTGCAATAAACGTTTCTCCATGCATTGGGGAGATAGATATCCATGCCTCTATGACAATAGCGATACTACGCCATTTGATACACATTATATCTATCATCCAGCATGGGCGGCAAGGGTTATTTCAAAAATAAAGCCCACTGTTCATATAGATATTTCTTCAACACTTCACTTCTGCTCCATTCTCTCGGCATTTGTACCCGTAGAATTTTATGATTACAGGCCAGCAGACCTGAAAATCTCTAATCTTTTCTCCGGAGCTGCAAATATTGTATCGCTTCCATTTCCTTCAAACAGCATCGAATCGCTATCCTGTATGCATACTATAGAACATATAGGACTTGGCAGATATGGTGATCCAATAGATCCGGATGGGGATCTTAAAGCTATTGCTGAACTTAAGCGCGTACTTACATCTGGAGGAAATTTGTTATTTGTTGTTCCTATTGGAGGTGAGCCTAAGATAATGTATAATGCTCACAGAATATATTCATATAAACAGATAATTGAGTATTTTA
>CAZFNE010000236.1:0-5699 GCA_964520335.1 uncultured Methanosarcinales archaeon
TAGTTTAAATAGAGAATAAAAAAGTCTTTTATAACAATTCATTTTTATTTGTTCTATATAAAAATTTCTTATATATCTCACTTTAGTATGTATTTTTATAGGAAAAGCTCTAATAACTGCTTAATATAATAAAAAAAGCTTCTGACTTCGAATTTACATATTAACTAGAAATAGGTATTTATAAAACTGATAATGTATGGGTAAAATAATTTTCTAGATTAATAATCTATACTAAATTGTTTAACAGTTAGTTACTATATTAAAATTTAGGATGGGGAGTATGAATACGAAAAAATCAGTTTACTTAGGATATCCCTTGAAGAAAATTATTAAAATAAATACTATTTTTATGATAACTTCTATTTTTTTACTTCTTTTTACCTTTATCTCTCCTGCTTCTGCTGCTACTGGAGGTTCGAGTTTAAAGGTTACAATAATTGAAACTAACCCTTACCCTGCAAAAATAGGGCAGTATGTGAGTCTTACATTGCAGGTAGAAAATATCGGTGGGGACAAAGCTGAAAACGTTGATATTGAGGTCGTTCCTGCATATCCTTTTTCTCTTGACCCGGGAGTTAATCCTGTAAAAAATATTGGAGTGCTTAACCCAGGCAACACTGCAAACAAGGAATTTTATCTCTTTGTTGATAAAAGCGCCCAGAAAGGAGTGCGTACTATTGATATCCGGACAAGACCAAATAAAGACAGCCAGTGGACTGAAAAAACATTCGATATAAGGATAGGCACGCAGGCCTTTGATAGTAAAGGTACAGTAGAATTACAGGAATTAATTTCGAATCCTAAGGTTTTTATGCCTGGAGACAGGGGTACTATTACTGTAACCCTTAAAAACACTGCAACCCAGCCAAAAATTTCTCTTGATGGAAAGGAATATGATACAAATGCCAGGATCCAGTCTGTTGTTTTAAGGCCTTTATCAGATGAAATAACTGTTTTAAACCCCCCTTATGAAGAAATGGGTCTTTTAGGTCCTGGGGATAGTATAAAACTCACCTTTAACGTTAAGGTAGCAGATAATGCTCCCGAAGGAATCCATAACCTGGAACTTGCAATAGAAGGAAATTCATTTGATTATAGTTGCAAAAAAAATATTCCCATTAAGGTTGACTCTTCTAATGTCAAAGTAATTCCTTCAAAGGATCTCAGGCTGGTAAATGGCCAATCCACTCTTGAATTTGATGTGGCAAATACTCATCCAAACGAATTCAACTCCGTAAGTATAAAACCAGAAGCAGAAGGCATAGAATTCTATCCGAAAGAATACTTTATAGGCCCAATGAACTCGGATGAGCTTTTCACGATAGAATTTAATGCAGTGCTAAACAATTCTTCAGGTTCGAATAAAGAAATTCCTGAAAAAATAAATATGAACCTTACTTCAAGCTATAATAATGGAATTAACAGACATACGAATACTGTTGGAAATATCAGTCTCGCAACGGGTTATGGGGGACAGCAGTCGGGTTCAATGGCTTTAATAGTAGCAGTTGGAATTATTTTGGTTTCAATTCCTGCATTTTTATTATATTACAGAAAGAAGAAGTAATAGAAAACAACTGGGTCATAAAAGGTGAAGCTATAAAATCAAATGGTTTAATCTGTGGGGGAAAATATGATAAAATTTGCGCAGGCAATCCGCATAGCCTCCGGGAGCATAGGGAATGCAAAGCTAAGGTCTGCACTTACAACTCTGGGAATAGTAATTGGTATAGCTGCAGTAATTATTAATGCATCTCTAGGTGCCAGTTTTAACCAGTTTTTTTCTAATGAAATCTCTTCTGTAGGTTCAAATTTTATTATTGCATATAGCAAGCAGCCAAATCTTTTTTTTGACAATGAATATAATCTTATGAAAAACACCCCTGGCATTACAGGCGTCTCTCCAAGAAAATCAATCAGTGGAGAACTTACTTATCTCTCAGAAACTAAAAATGTGGAAATTGCAGGGATAAATGCAGATTTCCAGAATATACAGGGGCTAAAAATGCTATCAGGAAGTTTCTTAACAGATAAAGATACTTCGTCTGCAGTTCTTGGTTACAACCTTGCAAATGAAAAATTAGGTAAAAATATTTCTCATAGAAGTACAGTAGATATTGCTTTTAGACAGGAAAACGGCACTATTATAAAGAAATCTTTTAAAGTAAAGGGTATACTCCAGGACTCAAAACCAACCGTGATGAGTGAAGATAGCGATTATGACCTGACCGTTTTTATCCCAATTTCTACAATGAACGAGATAGCAGGAGAAAAAGATTACGGCACTTTTCTTGCAATGGCAAATAGCCCTGATCAAGTTCGCGAAATTGCAAAACGTGTAGATCAGAGATTTGCCCGGAATTTCGGAGTCCCGGAAAGAAAGGCTGATGATGAAGATTCAAAACCCTATACCATCTTTAATCAAGCAGATATTCTCGAAGAAATGGGAAAACTAGGAGATTCTTTAAATTCTTTCCTTCTTGTATTAGCTTTAGTTTCTCTTTTTGTTGGTTCTATAGGAATTATGAATATTATGTTAGTCACTGTGACCGAAAGAACAAGAGAAATAGGTATTATGAAGTCTGTCGGTTATAGTAATTTAAATATTCTTTCCCTTTTCCTGGTTGAATCAGTAATGGTAAGCCTTTTTGGGGGAATCGTAGGCACCATCCTTGGGGGAATAGGGGCTTATATTATTGAATTTGCTCTTAGACTTCCTCCGGTATTTCCTTTAAAATTGATTGAAATTGGAGTATTAGTTTCAATTTTTGTAGGTATAACAGCAGGCCTTTATCCTGCTCGGAAAGCTTCTATTATGAACCCTGTAGACGCATTAAGATATGAGTAAGAATCTGTTATTTATAAAACATTAAATACAATTCAATTTACTTTTACTAATACTATTATTTAATATCCACATCGGCAAATTAGCTAAATGTTAAATTTAAATGAATTTATAACTATTCTCATCCTTAAAATAAAGAAACTAAAATATAACGAAATAGCTACAGATAATTACTATTTGTGCTATATAAGCGGTTTATTATCATAGACAAACAAATAATGTCATAATTATGAATTATTGCGACCTTTAAAAATTCGCTCACTTTAAATTAAATAAGTCTTGAAGGACGCTTGACACAAATTCGGAACAAAATATGAATCTATTAGTTTAAGCTTAAGTAACTGATAAATAAATTCCTTAAAAAATAACTTAAAAGATAAAAATCATAACAATCTATATTATATGGGCAACTCACGAGCAGAGATATTAGTCGCATGTTTAAAAAGCAGAATAGGCATGAAAAAAATTCTATCCCTTTAATTTCTGGTCTTGGAGGCTTTATTTTGGAAATAGGAACCGAAAATTCTAAGACAGGAGGAAAAATGCCCCTGGAAGAAAATTACATAACTTCAGATGAAGGTTCTAGTGAAGATTCCTTTAAATGCGATCTACGCCGACCTCGGCATTTAAAAAATAATGGGGAGAATTCAGGGATTCCAGTAATCGAAGTTATCAATGTGAAAAAGAGTTATACTCTTGGAGATATGGAGGTTCCAATTCTTCACGATATTAACCTGCAAGTGCTGGAGGGGGAATTCCTTGCTATTATGGGGCCTTCAGGCTCTGGAAAAAGTACGCTTATGAACCTTATAGGTTTTCTTGATAGGCCTACAGAAGGAACAATAATGGTCAAAGGTCTCGATATTAATAATTTGTCTGATAAGGAAATTGCAAAGCTGAGAGGGCTTGAAATTGGTTTTATTTTCCAGACATTCAATTTAATACCCCGACTAAGCGCTCTTGAAAATGTGGAACTTCCTACTTATGCAAATACAAGAGATGGAGTTGATGCACATGAAAGGGCAAGAGAACTTCTCAAGATGGTGGGATTAGAAGACCGGATGAACCATAAACCTGGGGAGTTATCAGGAGGGCAATCCCAGAGAGTTGCTATCGCCAGGGCGTTAATTAATGACCCTACAATTCTTCTTGCAGATGAGCCAACAGGAAATCTGGATTCCAAAACAGGCTGCGAAATTTTGAATATGTTTACAAGACTTAATGAAGAAGGAAGGACAATTGTGATGATTACACATGACCCGGAAATTGCGAAATACGCAGATCGCATAATCCTTGTAAAGGACGGATTTGTCCAGAATAGTCCTAACAGTTGAGCGCCAGGTTCAAGCCAATCAGGGTGGATTTAAATGACAAAACTGAAAAACCAGATTATATCTTTTATACTGTCTATCCTTTTAGTTTTCTCTCTTCTTGCAGCTCCTTCTTCTGCTGCTACTGGAAGTGCGAGTTTAAAGGTTACAATAATTGAAACTAACCCTTACCCTGCAAAAATAGGAGAGTATCTTAATCTTACATTGCAGGTAGAAAATATCGGTGGGGACAAAGCTGAAAACGTTGATATTGAGGTCGTTCCTGCATATCCTTTTTCTCTTGACCCGGGAGTTAATCCTGTAAAAAATATTGGAGTGCTTAACCCAGGCAACACTGCAAACAAGGAATTTTATCTCTTTGTTGATAAAAGCGCCCAGAAAGGAGTGCGTACTATTGATATCCGGACAAGACCAAATAAAGACAGCCAGTGGACTGAAAAAACATTCGATATAAGGATAGGCACTGAAACTTTCGATAGCAAAGGTACGGTTGAATTAAAAGAGTTTGTTTCTGACCCTAAAGCCTTTATGCCTGGAGATCGGGGTACAGTCACCGTGACCCTTACAAATACAGCAACGACTCCTACAGTTACTATAGATGGAAAAGACTATGATACAAATGCCAGGATCCAATCTGCAGTTTTAAGGCCCTTATCCGATGGCATTGTAGTCCTTGATGCTCCCTATGAAGAAATGGGTCTTTTAGGCCCTGGAGACAGTATAAAACTTACCTTTAACGTTAAGGTAGCAGATAATGCTCCCGAAGGAACCCATAACCTGGAACTTGCAATAGAAGGAAATTCATTTGACTATAATAGCAGAAAGAATATCGCTCTTGAAGTTGACTCTTCTAATGTCAAAGTAATTCCTTCAAAGGATCTCAGGCTGGTAAATGGCCAATCCACTCTTGAATTTGATGTGGCAAATACTCATCCAAACGAATTCAACTCCGTAAGTATAAAACCAGAAGCAGAAGGAGTGCGCTTCTATCCGGCTGAGTATTTTATAGGCCCAATGAACTCAGATGAACTTTTTACTATAGAATTTAACGCAATTCTGGATAATTCTACGGAATCTCAAAGAAAAAACAATGAGCCCATAAATCTGACGCTGTCAGCAAGTTACAATAATGGAATAAACAGGCATGAAAATGTAGTTAGTAACCTCTCTATTCTGTCCGTAGAAGAAAATCAGGGAGGCAATACCGGGATGATTCTTATAGGCCTGCTATTTGTTGTTTTAATTATTGCAGGAGCTGTAATATACAGGAAAAGACAGGCAAAGTAAAATATTCTAAAAATAAATTCAAATTTACTAAAATAATGGGATGATAATCAGGTATTTGAGAGAAAATTAAATATTTTAGTGTGCAACCTCATTACCTGTTTTCCTATCCCATTCCTGTTTATATTAACTAGTCAATCTTGACTATAAATTATTAAAACTGATTTTAATAAAATCTTATTTTCTGGCTTTTTGAAAAAAATACCCTATTATTTTATTGGAAGAGTAACCGTAAATGT